>JAFAXS010000050.1 GCA_019240755.1 Vulcanimicrobiota bacterium | reverse complement strand
TCGCGCTGCTCCTTTTACAGGCGGCGTTGAACGTCGCTATCGGACCGTATCAGGCAATCATTCCGGATTTCATCGAGCCGGCGCGCACCGGTGCGGCGTCGTCCTGGATGGCCGCCCTGCAGGGCGCGGGAAACGCGATTGGCGCGTTGGCCGCCAGCTTCATCGTCAATGGGCGCACGCTGGCGGCGACGCTCGGCGCGATGGTCATAGGAACCGCCGCGATCACGGTGGCGCACGTCAGGAATCTTCCGTTGCGCGAAACCGCTACGCCGGCGGTGCCGGCGCAGCGCCGCGCTTTCGTGGACCTCTTCATCTCCCGCGCGTTGGTGTACGTCGGTTTCTATACGTTACTCGGCTATCTGCTGTTCTACATCGGGGGAGTTCTGGGTAACGGCGACCCGACCACGGTCAAGCGCGCGACGGGCATCGTGATTGTCGCCTTCACGCTGCTCGGCGCGGTCGGCGCCGGCGTCGCGGCGCATCCGTCGGACCGTCTCGATAAGCGGCTCGTAGCGACGCTGGGCGGAGCGGCGTTCGTGGTCGCGCTGGGGCTCTTCATCGGATCGAGCACACTGGGGGCCATTGGGGTCGCGACGGCGGTCGCCGGCCTCGGATGGGGCGTCTTCCTGGTCGCCGATTGGGCGATCGCGTGCCGCGTTCTGCCGCAAAACGCCATGGCGGCTGCGATGGGCATCTGGAACCTAGCGATCATAGGCCCACAGATCGTCGCACCGGCGCTCACGACGTTGGTCCTGGTGCAGCTGAAACTAGTGAACCAACCGGGCGCTCCCAGGGTCGCTTTCGGCCTTGCCTTAATCGAGACTTCATTAGGAATAGCGTGGCTGTGGCGTTTATCGCGTTGCGTAATAAGGTAAGAAGGGGTATCGTGTGTTTGTGCGACCAGCAACGCTTTAAGCGGTCGCTCGTATCGTAGAGGTTCGCGGGGGAGCGCTCCCGTGCAACCACGACCTTTTATCATAAGGAGGCACTCGTGAAACGACTGAGCACCGGAGTCCTCACCGCGCTACTAGTAGCGCTGTGCGGGTTCAGTGCGGCAGCTGCTCCGTCGCCGGCGCAAGGAAACACAGGCAACAGCGTCGCGCAAGCATCGCCGCCACCGGCGGATTTTGGAAGTCCGCCGTCCGGCCAGATTCCCATTCTCTATAACGATCACCACGTTTACACCAAACCGGATATATTGAAGCAGGGCCGCGTTTTGGCTGCGCTCGTCAAAGGCGGTACATTACTCATTCCGCTTCGTTCCATGTTCGAACAAATGGGCGCAACGGTTTCGTGGGATCCGGGCAGCAAAACGGCGACCGTTTCGAAGCCCGGCGCCGAGGTCAAGGTGACCGTCGGTAAACCCGAAGTCGTCATCAACGGCGAGACTCGTCCCTTGGACGTTCCGCCGATGGTCTATATGGGCGTCGTGCTCGTGCCGGTCCGCGTAATTTCGGAAGGCATGGGCGCGTACGTGCAGTGGGTCCCGGACCGGCATTTGGTCGTCGTGCGGTACCTGCCCGCGACGCCGCCGCCCAGCCCTCCTCCGCCGTCGCCCCAGGCGCCACCCCCTCCGCCGCCGCCCGCGCCGACTCCTCATCCGTTACTGGGTGAGGCGTTCGTGGCCGGCGACTACATCATCTCACCGAGGGCCTATAACGAGTTCAGTCCGGGCAACAACGGTACGTCCGGATCGGGCACGACCTCGTACGCCGTCCGTGGCGCTGGCGAGTTCAGCTTGGGGAGCATTCCTTTCATGCTGGAAGGCTCGTACACGCGCTGGGGCTACCCGCATAACTGCACGAGCACGAAGAATGCGGCCGGCGGCACCTCGTACGCAGCGAACTGCTACGTAACGACGATCGGCGGCCAGGGTTCCTATCCGCTGGCAACCATCCCCCAGATGTACGATCAGGATGCCGACGTGCGGTTCGCCGTGCGCGTGATCCAACCGCGCATCTACATCGGCGTGGGTTACATCTGGATGTCGAACAACTACGGCTACCCCAACATGAACTCGTGGGGGTTCGGCGGAGAGAAGCTGCCCGATCTCAATCAGCCGCTCTCGTTCTTCGGCAGCGTCTGGTACTACCCGAACGCGCATGGCACGTACACCAACGTGTCGAGCGCGCCGATCAACCCGATCTCGTATAACCTGGCATACAACATCCTAAAATACCAGATCGGCATTGACTGGGTGATCGGCAACAGCCCGATTTTCATCGACCTCGGCTGGATGGGCGAGAACTGGTCCAATAAGACCAACGCGCCGATCGGCCGCACCTACAACGGTCCGTTCGCAGGTATCGGCTTCCGGATTCTCTATCCGTAATCTGCTAGCTCAACGGAGAATCGGAAGGGCCCGGCAGCGCGCCGGGCCCTTTCCTGCTGTATGACGGCAAGTTGACCCGCCCGCGGGTCCTAGGGTAAGATAACCCCTTGGTGCCGCTTCGCGGCCCCATCTGCTTTCCTTCGGAGATATTTTGGCCGCCAAAAAGCAAACCAAGTCGCGTCGCCGGCGCGAGGTAAAGAACGTCCAGGCGGGCGTCGCCCACGTGCACGCTTCCTTTAACAATACGATCGTGTCGATCAGCGATCCGCATGGCGGCGTGATCTCCTGGGCCTCGGCCGGCAACCTCGGTTTCAAGGGTTCGAAGAAGTCGACGCCTTTCGCGGCGCAGATGGCCGCCGAGGCGGCGGCGCGCAAGGCGATGGAGCACGGGATGAAGTCCACCGAAGTCCTGGTCAAGGGACCCGGCGCCGGGCGCGAGGCGGCGATCCGCTCGCTCCAGGCGGCCGGCCTCGAGATCACGATGATCAAGGACGTCACGCCGATTCCGCACAACGGCTGCCGTCCGCCCAAACGGCGGAGGGTGTAGCCGATGTCGCGCTACATCGGACCCGTCTGCCGGCTCTGCCGGCGTGAGACCGCGGCCAGCAAGACGGGCGAGAAGATCAAGCTGTTCCTCAAGGGCGACCGTTGTCTATCGCGCAACTGCG
>JAFAXS010000025.1 GCA_019240755.1 Vulcanimicrobiota bacterium | reverse complement strand
GCTCTCACCGATCGCGTTAATCACCCAGGCGAGCCACTGCGGGCCGTCGTCGCTCAACGAGAGCTCGGGATGGTCCGATTCGTGTTCGCAGGGCGTGATATACGTTAACGACGCAAACGGCCGGATGGGGCTTTGGGCTCGCCTAGTGTGCCGGTTTAGATTGCGAACGAAGTTAAACGCATCGGGATCCACGGCGAACGGCTCCTTCGCCTTATTGGCATCGCCATTATACTGATCCCATAAATGCTGCACGCCGAGCGGGGCCGCCCATATGGACGTATCTGAGTAGGCGATGTACTGCCAGTCTTCGAGAGCGCGGCCCCTCTGGGCGGCCCTGATCTCGTCGAGGATCGTATTCTGGTATTCCTCGCAGGTCGAGATGGGATGCCCGTCGTCGAGCGGACCAGAAGACGGAACGGGAAGCGACATGTTGATGCTCGCAATATGGTGCCCCGGCGGGTAACATCCGGAAGTTTGCTTCGGGTTCTCCGCCTCGGCATATGGAGACGACCGCGAGCCCGCAATCCCCCCCGATTGTCCGGCGATCAGATATTGATGGGCGACAAAACTCGGGCCCTCGTTCGCCTGCAACACGTTGTTGGCGAAGGCCCAGTTTTGCACGAGGAACGCATAGATAGACGTGTCGGCTGTGGGCACGTACGAAAACGGTGTGTCGGTGCGCGGACACGGCGGATCGCGGCAAATGATCGGCTCCTGCTTCCAGTGTCCCGCAGATTCCGGGCGCCACCCCGTCTCGTGATCGTGATTGAGCGAGAAGTGGGCGCTCAGTCCGTTCGGCTGCAACGTGGGGAGGCTTCGTGGATTGTACAAGTCCATGTTTTTTCGATCTTGCCAGCGTCCGCCGCCGTAGCCGTGCCACGCTTGCCCATAGTATCCGGCGAAGAGATCGTCTACGGTGCGGTTTTCCATGGAGATGACGACGACGTGCTGGATGGCCGTTGGAAACGAAACCGATCGTTTGACGCCGCCGTACGTCCGCCACGCGTGCGACGACCGGGCACCGTTGAACGCAATGGATACCGGTGCGCCGGCGCTTGCCTCTTGCAGAGCGATCCCCGGAGGAACACTCGTATTCGATTGACAGGCGACGAGCACGGCGCCGGCCGCAACCGCGGCAAAGAAAGCTCGCCGGAGCCTAGAGAATCTCAAAGAGCGCGGCCGCGCCGATGCCGCCCGCGACGCACATCGTCACCACGGCGTACTTTTCGCCGCGGCGCTTGCCTTCGAGCAGCGCGTGCATCGTCATGCGCGCCCCGCTCATCCCGTATGGGTGGCCGATCGAGATCGCGCCGCCGTCAACGTTGAATCGGTCGTTGGGAATCTCCAACGTGTCGCGGCAGTAGACCGTTTGCACGGCGAAGGCCTCGTTCAGCTCCCAGATGCCGATATCCCCGATGGTGAGATCGTGATGCTTCAGCAGCTTCGGCACGGCAAAGACCGGCGCGATCCCCATCTCGCCGGCCGCACACCCCGCGACCGCGTAACCGCGATAGATGCCGAGCGGCGCGAGGTTATGCTTTGAAGCGAACGACGACTCAACGAGGGCGACGGCGGCGGCGCCGTCCGACAGCTGCGACGAGTTGCCCGCGGTGATGCTCGTGTCGGCGACGCCGGGCACGGCACTCTTGAGCTTCGACAACGCTTCCAGCGTCGTATCGGGGCGATTTCCTTCGTCGCGTTCGAGCTCGACACGCGCTTCGGCCACGCGGCCGGTCGCGGCGTCTTCGACACGTTTCCACGAGGGCATCGGCACGATTTCCGCGTCGAAACGCCCGGCCTCTTGGGCCGCCGCCGTGCGCTGCTGGCTCTGCAGCGCGTACTCGTCTTGGCGCTCCCGCGACACGTCGTATTTCTTGGCGATGAAGTCGGCGGTGTAGAGCATCGGCGTGTACAGGTCGGGCTGATGCCGTAGCAGCCACTCTTCGCCGAGGTACTGCACGTGCAGATCGTTCTGCACCAGACTGATCGACTCGACGCCGCCTGCCACGACGGCGCTCGCGCCGTCCGCCACGATGCGCTTGGCGCCGGCGGCAATCGCGTCGAGACCCGACGCGCAGAAGCGGCTGACGGTTTGGCCTGGGACGGTTACCGGACAGCCCGCGCGCAAAGCGGCGGTTCGCCCGATGTTGTTGCCGGTCGCACCCTCCGGCAGCCCGCAGCCCATGACGACGTCGTCTACTTCGCCGGGCTCGAGCTGCGCGCGCTCGATTGCATGTTTGACGACGTGGCCGGCCATCGTCGCGCCTTTCGTTTGATTGAACGCGCCGCGAAACGCGCGGCCGATCGGCGTGCGAGCAACGGAGACGATGACGGCTTCACGCATGCGCGAGTTCCTTGTCGAAGGACGCCATTTTGGCCAGCAACGCCGACGGTTTCCATTGCGGTCCAAACTGCGATTCAAACTCGCGAATGCGCGCGTAGACGCGATCGAGCCCGACCTCGTCGGCATACCACATCGGTCCGCCGTGATGCGGCGGAAACCCGTAGCCGTAGACGTAGACGATGTCGATGTCGCCCGGGCGCAGCGCGACGCCCTCTTCCAACAGGTATGCCCCACGGTTCACAAGCGCATAGAGCAGGCGCTCGCGGACCTCAACGTCATCGGCATGGCGCGGCGCGATGCCCGCAGCCCGCGCCTCGCCCGCGAAGATCTCCTCGACCACCGGATCGGCGATCGGTTCGCGGCCTCTGCCGATCGATCTGTCGTATTTGAAGAATCCCGCCATGCTCTTTTGGCCGAGGCGTCCCATCTCGACCAGCCGGCCCAAGACATCGGTGCGTGCTTTACCCTCGTCGCCTCGCCCCTGCGCGATCTGCCGCCCGACGTCAAGCCCCGAGAGGTCGCTCATCGCAAACGGACCCATGGGAAAACCGAAATTTCGCATCACGGCGTCGACCCGGGCCGGCGCGTTTCCCTCTTCTGCCAGCGCCATCGCCTCGCGCAGATAATCGAAGATCATTCGATTGCCGATGAACCCAAATGCGTTGCCGGACAGCACCGCCTTCTTGCGCAACGACTTCCCTACGGCGAACCCGAAGGCGATCGCTTCGGGCGAAGTCTCGGCGCCGCGCACGATCTCCAGCAGCGGCATGATGTTGGCCGGAACGAAAAAGTGCAGACCGAGCACGCGCTCGGGCCGCTTCGTCGCCTCGGCGATGCGATCGATGTCGAGCGTCGAGGTGTTGGTCGCAAGGAAGGCGTCCGGCTCCGCGATGCCATCCAACTTCGCGAAGACGTCGCGCTTGACGCCGAGATTTTCGAAGACGGCTTCGACGACGAGATCGGCGGCCGCCAGCTCGTTCCAGTCTTCGGTGAAGGTGATGGATTGCGCGCGCTTCCAGCCTTCCTCTTGCGTGAGTTTGCCCTTTTGCACTTGGTACATGAACATGCCCATGACCGTCTGGCGCGCTCTTTCGACCGCTTCGTCGTTCGTATCAACCACCGTGACGGGAATGCCGGACTGCGCGAACGCGATCGCGATGCCGCTGCCCATCGTCCCGGCCCCCACGACGCCAACTCTCTCACCGCCGATGTCACGCTGAGTTTGTGGAAGGGTGACCCCGGGAATCTTCGACAGTTCGCGTTCCGCAAAGAACACGTGGCGCAATCCGAGCGACGGCTTCGAGCGGACCAACTCTTCAAACAGCCGCGACTCGCGTGCAATCCCCAGTGGAAACGGCATTTCTACCGCCGCCTGCACGGCGTCGATCAGCTTGTGCGCCGCGAGGCCGCCCTTCTCTTCAGGCGGCACCATTTTGTGGGCCTGCGCCGCCACGTACGGCAGCGCGATCTTCGGAACTCCGTCGCCGATAACGGCCTCGCGCGCGGAAATGCGACGCTTCCGCGGCGCGTCGGCCGTCGGATGGTCGGCGACGCGTCGCGCGAATTCGCTCGCCGTCTCGGTGAGTTCGCCACCCGTGATCTCATCGAGAACGCCGAGCTCGACCGCGCGCTCCGCCGAAATCGAAGAACCCTTGAGCATCAGTTCGAGCGCGGGCCGTGCGCCGATGAGCCGCGGCAGCCGCTGCGTCCCACCGGCGCCCGGAATCAGCCCGAGTCTGATCTCGGGCAGGCCCAGCTTCGACCGCGCCGACGCGCCGCGGTAATCGCAGGCGAGCGCGAGCTCGAGGCCGCCGCCCAAGCAGTTGCCGTCGATCGCCGCGACGTACGTCTTCTCGCTGCGCTCGATCGCCGCAATGATGTCGCGCACGCTCACGGCGTCGGCCTGCGGCTCCGCCGCGAAGTCGTTGACGTCCGCGCCGGCGCTGAAGATTCCGTTCGCGCCGGTGATCACCACGGCCCGAACGCCGGGGTCGCGCTCCGCCGACTCGATCGCCGTCAGCAGTTGTTTGCAATAGGCGAACGAGAGCGCGTTGACCGGCGGATTGTCGAGCGTTATAACGGCGACGCCGTCACCCGCGGACATCGCTACACACCGACTACCGTTTTTCTGTCGAGCTCGAACTGCGCGTCGCTCAGTGTCAGAACGTCGGCAGAGCCGTCGACGATCTGCCGCTGGTACCAGCCGCACTGCGACAGCACGTGGCTTGTGTAAAACGCCGCAGTCGCGACCTTCGCGCGGTAGAACTCCGCCTCGGCGTCGCCGTCCGCGATCTTCGCTGCGGCGATCTGCGCCGCGCGCGCCATCTGCCAGCCGCCCGCGACCGTTCCCCAGAGGCGCAAGTAGGGAACGGAACACGCAAACGCGGTGTGCAGGTCGCCCATCGCGTTCATGCCGATCCACTGCGACGTTTCGTTTAACGCCGCAAGCGACGTGCCCAGGGCGTCACCGATGCGCTTCAC
>JAFAXS010000064.1 GCA_019240755.1 Vulcanimicrobiota bacterium | reverse complement strand
GCGGCGCCGATGCGGTCGCCGAGCTTGGGATCGGCACCGAACGTGTGGTCCAAGAAGTCCGGCGCCTATTTCCCGATGCGCGCGTGTTGCGCATGGACTCCGACACGACGACTCGGATCGGGGACCATGCACGAATCTTACGAGAGTTCGAGGTCAACGGCGACGTGTTGGTCGGGACTCAGATGGTCGCGAAGGGCTTGGACTATCCCACCGTGACCTTGGCCGGCGTCGTCGCGGCCGACTTAGGCTTCAATCTGCCGGATTTTCGCGCCGCCGAACGCAGCTTCGCGCTGATCGCGCAAGTTTGCGGACGCAGCGGGCGCGCGCGCAGCGGCGAGGCGATCGTCCAAACCTACGCGCCGCAGCATCCGGTCATCCGATTTGCCGCCGCGCACGATTACAACCGCTTCGCGGAAGCGGAGCTCGAGGATCGCATGGCCAGCGGCTTTCCGCCCGCAAGTCGCCTCGTGTACCTCGGGGTCATCGGGCGAAATCGCCAAACCGTCGTCCGAGACGCAGTGCGCTACGCCGGCGTCTTACGCGACTCCGAGATCCTGGAAGTTTTTGGTCCTGCGCCGTATCCGGTGGCGCGCGTCAACGATGAATGGCGTTACCGCATCGTGCTGCGGACGCGACGGCCGGCAGCGGTCCGAGCGCTGATTCGAGAGCGGCTGCTCCCGTTGGCGCATGCCGCTCGCGAAACGCGCCTGGCCATCAACGTCGATCCCTAGGCAAAAGCGCTACTTCTTTGTGCGCGTGGGGCGGGGCTTGGCAGTCTTCGTGGGCGGCGCTGCCGCAGTTCTTTTCAGGGCCTTAGCGAGGCGCGACTTCTTTCGGGCGGCCTTGTTCGGATGAATGATTCCTTTGGACGCCGCCTTGTCGAACGCGCTTTCGACGCCGCGCGCAGCCTCGGCGGACGCGCCGGCCGCATCCTTGTAGAGCGTCTTCAGCCGGCTCTTCGCGGCCTTGTTGCGCGTCGTGCGTTTTTCAGATTGAGCCGCCCATTTCTCGGCGGCCTTGATGTTCGGCAAGCAGCCTTTCCTTTCGAGTGTTATAGGGAAGAACGGCGAGTATCATATCAGCGGCCCCCATGGCGTGTCTAGCTCGGCTCCGTCAGGATCTTGCAGTAACTGGCATACCGGCTCTCGGCGATCGCGCCGGCGCCGACCGCGCGAATCACGGCGCACTCGGGTTCCGCGACGTGCGTGCAATCGGTGAACCGGCATTGCCGCGCCGGTGCGGGCATCTCGCGGAAGCACTCAGTCAGCGTAGCGGCATCGACCTTACCCAAGCCAAACTCCGCAATGCCGGGACTGTCGATCAGGAATCCCTCGCCGAAACGATAGAGGCGGCCGGCCGTCGTCGTTTGGCGGCCCAGGCCGTGGCGGGACACCTCTCCGACGTGCGAATCGCCTCCCAAAGCGCGAAAGATCGTGCTCTTCCCGACCCCCGAATTACCGACTAGCATTGCGTGACGTCCCTCAATCAGTCGCCGCAACGCGTCAACGTTTTCTCCGGCCTTGGCATTAACGCGCACGGCCGGGTACTCCAACTGGCGATACAACTCGATCAAGGCAGCGCTCCGCTCGGGATCGGCTAAGTCCGGCTTCGTAAAGATGACGGCGGCCGGGATCTCCTCGAGTTCGGCAAAAGCCAGAAGTTGATCGAGCGTTGCCAGGCGCGGCGGCGGATGCGCCAGCGCGATGACGACCGTCAGCAGATCGATATTGGCAGCCATCGTCTTGGTGCGCCCGCCGATCGTGCGGCGCTCGAGCGTGAAGCGTCGCGGTTCGGTTCGTTCGACGACGGTCCGTCCGTCTTCGAGCACGCGAACGTGGGCGACGTCGCCCGGCACGGGCATCGAGCGCCGGCCGCGCATTCGGCGGAGCTGCGCCAACCGCGGAGACTCCTCGCCGTCGATGCTGACCCAGGCTGCGTTCTTTCCCGTCGATACGACGAGCGCTCGTTGCTGCTGACTCACGCGCAAGATTGATTAGCGCGCGCGCCTAACGATGAGATCGGCTTGATCTATCTCACCTTGCGTTTAGACGAAATCGCAGACGAGCGCCGTCGCGCATCGATCGACGACGTGGTCCGGCGACACCGCGGCACATCGATCTGGCGCAGCCATCCGGCGATCACCCGTTCCTACGCACTATTCGAAGTGGCCGCCGACGAGGGCCGAGAAGAGATAGCGGCAGTCGCGCAAGCCACCCTGTATGAAACCGCGATCATCGCTCTGGCTGTTTCCCCGACCGTCGCGCAAGCCATGCCGTCTTTGCGTGAAACGTTCTCCGGGGAGGGCAGGCCAGCCGCCACGCTCGATTGCAGGGAATCCGGCGCCGCGCTCGTGCTCGAGTGGAACCTGGACGCGGCTCCGGTCGGCCTGATGATGGGGCTGATCGACGTCGACCTGCGACGGTTCGCGAGCGGCCGGACGACGGAGCTCCTGAATCCGTTGCCCCGACACGTCGTGACGCGCCTGGCGGCAGACGGCCTTGGCGCTCCCGAAATCGAACCCAGCCGCGTGCTCGACTTGCTTCTCGGCGATGGTTAACCCGATCGGCGGCTACGTCGGGATTTCGGACGTTGTCGACATCATCGCGACGAGCATCCTGATCTATTACGTCCTCTTGTTGATCCGTGGCACGCGCGCCGTTCAGATCTTAACGGGCATTCTCGTGCTTCTCGGGCTGCTCGGCATTGCAAATCTGTTGCATCTCTATCTCCTGGGTACTCTGCTGCGTCTTATCGTGGTCGGCGCCGCCGTGACCATTCCAATCGTCTTCCAGCCCGAACTGCGGCGGGCGCTCGAACAGATCGGCCGTGGAGGCATATTCCAAATGCGCAGCGACCTCGCGGAATCGCGCTGGGCGCGGACCGAAGACCGGGTGGTTGCGGTGCTGGCGCGCGCCGCATTCATGCTCGCGCGGGTTCGCAGGGGCGCGCTGATCGTCATCGAGCAGCAGAGCGCGATGAAGGAATACTGCGAGAGCGGAACGGCTCTGCACGCAGATCTCTCCGAGGAGTTGCTGCTGATGATCTTCATGCGCTCGTCGCCGCTGCATGACGGCGCGGCGATCCTTCGGGAGAGTCACATCGAGGCGGCCGGCTGCGTGCTGCCGCTGTCGGAGCCGTCGCCAAGCAATAGCCGGCTGGGAACGCGGCACCGTGCCGCGTTGGGCCTCAGCGAGCAGACCGACGCGGTGGTGCTCGTTATTTCGGAGCAGACCGGCAACGTAAGCATCGCTCGAAACGGCAAACTTTCGCGACCCATTGAAGACGAGCAGCGGCTTCGCAAGATGCTGCTGGCAGTCACGCGTCCACCGCGGCAACCGCGCCGTTCAAACGATCTGATCGCTCACCTCCGACTCCGTCTTCGTCCGCAGCGCGGCGAGAAGCAGCCTCGCGCATCGTAAATGGACGCCGTTCGCAACAACTTTGGATTGAAGCTCTTGGCGGTCGCCCTCGCGCTGGTCGGCTGGGCATACTTTCGCTTCGCGAACAACCCGTTCGTCGCGGCGGCACAGTTCAATCAACAGCTGGCCGTGGCGATTACCGCCGTCAATCTCTCGCCTGGCTACGTGGCGCACTTTGCGGATCACGATGCCGTATTGATGGTGGCTGCCAAACGTGGACAACCGGCGATCAAACCGGAAGAGGTCAAAGCGGTGCTCGATCTCTCGGGTAAGGGGCCGGGTATCTACAACGTTCCGGTGCAGCTGGTCGCGCCGGACGTCGTCGTTCAGAGCTTGAGCCCGGCGTCGGTGACGCTGACTGTCGAGCGCATCCAGCAACGAGCCTTTTCACTCGGAATCCGATACGTTGGTACGCAAAACAGCGGCACCGTCGTCAGCCAGGTTCGCGTCGATCCGTCGTCGGCGATGGTTCGTGCTCCCACGTCGCTTCTGGCACAGGTCGCGTCCGTCGTCGTCAATCTTTCGCTGCCCTCGGAGGCGGAGACTCTCGACGAGATGGTGCGGCCGGTACCTCTGAGCGCCGGCGGTCAAGAAGTGGCGGGACTGAGCGTCACGCCAAATCTCGTCCGCGTTCAGATGCGCGTCGTCGCGGGCAGCACGGCAGGCAAATGAAGCGGTTGTTCGGGACCGACGGCGTCCGGGGCGTTGCCAACGCCGAACTTACCGTGGAGCTCGCGGTAGGTTTGGGAAGGGCAGGCGCGCTGGTTCTCGGCGAACGCGCGGAAGGGCCGATCGTCGTCGGCCGGGATACGCGGCTCTCCGGACCCATGTTGGAGGCGGCGCTCGTCGCCGGCATCGCGTCCGTAGGCCGGGACGCCGTCTCTATCGGGATCGTGCCGACGCCGGCTGTGCCGTGCGTCGTGAAGAGCGAAGGTGCGGCCGCCGGAGTAATGATCAGCGCGTCGCATAATCCCATTGCCGACAACGGCATCAAATTCTTCGGAGCGGATGGTTTCAAGCTTCCCGATGAGCTCGAGGATACGATCGAAGCGCTCCTATCCAGCGAAACGTTACCGCGGCCGGTTGGAACGTCGCTCGGCTCGGCCCGCATGGCTCAAAACTTCGCGCGCCACTACTACCGGGAACTCGAAACCGGCGCACCGGACCTCACGGGCCTCAACATTGTGGTGGACGCAGCGTTCGGCGCCGCCTATGCGATCGTTCCGTACGTTTTGCGCAAGCTCGGCGCGAGCGTGACCGAGCTGCACTGCGAGAACGACGGCGCGCGCATCAACGTGAACTGCGGCGCGACGGACCTACGGAGCCTCCAAGAGACGGTTCGGGTAAAGGCGGACTCCGGCACCCAGGGAGTGATCGGCGTCGCGTTCGACGGCGATGCGGATCGCGCGCTGTTTGTCGACGAGACGGGAAAGGCCATCACCGGCGATCACGTTCTTTTTGCCTTGGCATCGAGCCTGAAGGCGGCGGGCCAACTCGCAGGCGATACGGTCGTCGCCACCGTGATGAGCAACTTCGGTCTCGAACGCGCGCTGGCAGGCCAAGGTATTCGCCTGGTCCGCACGCCGGTTGGCGACCGCTACGTGCTCGAACGAATGCGCGCGGATCGCTACACGCTCGGAGGGGAGCAGTCGGGCCACGTAATCGACTTTCGCTACAACACAACCGGCGATGGGCCTCGGACCGCGATCACACTGCTCGGAATCGTGGCCGCCAGCGGCGCTAGCTTGCACGAGCTCGTCGCGAACGTGGTCGAACTGCCGCAAATACTGCTCAACGTGCGGGCGGCGAACGCCGAGGTGTTGTCGGAGCCCTCGATCGCCGACGAGATCGCCCGCGCGCAACGCGAGATGGAAAGCTGGGGGCGCCTCATGATTCGGCCGTCCGGAACCGAGCCGTTGATACGCGTCATGGCGGAGGGCAGCGATGGGCCGCGCACGGAGCAAATCGCCCTCCGAATTGCTTCCCGGATCGAAAGCGAGCTGGCGCGTCGCGGGTCAGCACCGCCGGAAGGGGGCCTCACCTTTCCGCCGAACGGCGGCGACCATCGAGGAGTTTTCCGCCGGGCGTGACGGCCCACAGGAAAGCTTCGTTACCGTATTAGGTCACTGAGTCGGGACATAAGGTCTCGAGCGGGGGATATCCCGGTAGGGGTGAGTGGGCCGGTCGGTCCAGGGGCGATTCTTCTTTCCCGTCCTAACCCGTCAACTAACCCCGCAAGTGTCGTGAAAGAGGAGCGGTTTCTTGCGTCACCTTTTAGCTGTTGGGGCGTTCGCCCTGATGATTGCCGGCTCGAGCGCGTTTGCGCGCGCCGGCGCCCATGCTAGCCTACCTTCACTGGATTACACGGGCTCCGCGCAGAGCGCCAACGCCCAAGCCCTGAGTCCCGACGTCGCGGCCTGGACCTCGCGGCTGATCATCGTCACCCCGCAGCGGCACCGAGCGAGCATCGGCCGGTTCACCGGCGGCATCTTGGCGCGGACGTCTCACATGGCTGCGATGCTGACCCGCAGCGCGCTTCGCTACTTGGGCGTGCCGTACGTCTTTGGCGGCACGTCTTCCGCCGGCTTCGACTGCTCGGGATTCGTGCAGCACGTCTTTGCCATGCTCGGCATCTCGCTGCCGCGCACGGCTGACGCGCAGTACGATGCCGGCCATCGTGCCGTGGGCGGCCCGCATCCGGGCGACCTCGTGTTCTTCGACACGTACGGAGGCGTTTCGCACGTCGGAATATATCTCGGCCACGGTAAGTTCGTGCACGCGAGCTCTAGCCGTGGAGTGATGGTGAGCCATCTCTCCGAGTCCTATTGGGCGTCGCGCTACGTCGGAGCTAAACGACTGATCGCAACGCGCTAGCGGCCCGCGCGCTCAGAGGTTCCCAAGGGTGAGAGGGTCGAGCAGAAGAGGCCGATAACGCATTACCTCGTTGCACGCGCAATGGGGTGTAGCCAAGCGGTAAGGCAGCGGACTTTGACTCCGCCATGCGTTGGTTCGAATCCAGCCACCCCAG
>JAFAXS010000059.1 GCA_019240755.1 Vulcanimicrobiota bacterium | reverse complement strand
GTATCGGGCGTCGTCGCCGGTCCAGCGGCGGGGACCGGCGGTGCGCCTTGACCGGCGCACGCCGCCAGCGAGGCGGCGAGCAAAATGGGCACGCAGCCACGGTAAAATGAGGATGCTGACATAAGGTCTCTCCTTGAAAAAGGTGCAGTGGTAGTGCGCCCAATGGTAACGGAGCGCCCGTACGAAAGCGTTACCAGCCGGGGAAGTGTACGCCGGAGCCAAGAAGGCCCCTGCAAGGTGCCCGGAGGAGCGTAGCCGTGCTCGACCGCGACGTGCTGCTGGCGATGGAGCCGAGGGATCTGCAGGATCTGTATCGCCGAGGCGTTCCTAGGCCGATTCCCGCCGGCGTCGCGCGGGGCACCGCACTGGTCGGCCGCCCCGGCGCCTGGCGAAAAACCTTCGCGAGCCTCACCCACCTGTTGGCCTGGCAGGGTAAGACGTTCGCCTTTTCGGGCCGCCGCCTTACGAACCGAGTCACGCCGCTACGCATCAGTGCCTTCCCCGCCGACGTCTACGTCGGGAAGAGCCGCTTCGACCGCCAGGATTGCATCGTCATCGACTACTCGAAGACCTCGACGCTTGCGCGTTGGATACGCGACGAAATTCGAAGCGTTGCGCCCAGCCTGTATCTGGGGTTTGCCTACTGGGGGGAGCGCCGTCTGATTGCGTTCAGCCTCTACTTCGGAACCGACGTCATACCGGAGCAGAGTTTAACCTCCGCCGCCAGGCAGTCGTTGGGCCAAACGTGAAATACACGTTTGGCGTGGTTCGCTCGCTCACTCTCCTCGCCGCGCTCGCCTTTTCCGCGTCCGCCGCCGCGCTCGCGCAACACGTTCCCGTGCCGCACGTGTCCGCACCGCACATCGCTCCGGTCGTGATTCATGCCGCGCCCGTCGTCGTTCACGCTGTGCCCGTTGTGGCTCATCCCGCTCCCGTTGTGGTTCATCCCGTCCCAGTAGTGCCGCCGTCCGCGATTCGCGTGACGCCGGTGACGCCGCAACTCGCCGCACCTCAAGCGATTCCGGGTCGCTATCCGTGGCGTCAATGGTGGCTGTGGAATCGCGCCATGCTGTTCCAGTCGGCGCCGCTCTGCTGGGCAAACTCCTGGGGGACGTGGGGAATGCTCGCGTCACCCACGCTCGGCTCGACCGTCAGCGAGGAGCCGTTCCAGGTATACGACGCCTACGAATACGGGCGATGGGGCCCTGCCGCGGGCTGGCCCTCTGCGTACGGCTTCGCGCAATCGCCGTGCGCACCGTCGGCGTTTACCGCAATCTAAAGCAACTCGACGCAGTAACTTCCGTCACGGAGCCCTGCCGCCCCGCGCTGAACTAGCACGGACATGTTCTTCGAGCGGCCCGACCCGAGGCTCATCGAAAGCGCGGACCCGTCGCCAGCGGCCGCGGTGGTCGCCGCCCTTCGGCGTCACGCGTTGGCGGCGGCACTCTGCGCGTCGGCCCTCGCGTGCGCGTATGCGATCTCCCTTGAAATCGGTCTGCACGCACGGTCTGCCACGAGCGGCGTTCTCATCGTAGGTGGGCTATACGACCGCGTCGCGATCGTTCGAGACCGGCGCGATGTACCGCACATCAGCGCGCGCAACGAGCACGATCTCTTCTTCGCCGAGGGCTTCGTCCAGGGATCCGATCGGCTCTTCCAGCTCGACTTGACGCGCCGCTACGCGTACGGCCGTCTCGCCGAGGTGCTAGGGGCGAAGGCGCTTGCGATCGATCGCGTGCAGCGCGCCGCGGATATCGCCGGCATCGCAAATCGTCAGTTGTCGGGATTGTCGCGGCGTGACCGCGAAGTGCTGAGCGCGTTCAGTCGCGGGATCAACGCGGCGGCGGCCACGCAACCGTTGCCGGTCGAGTTTCGCATCTTGCTCTACCACCCCGCGCCGTGGTCGCCGAAAGATTCGCTGGCCGTTTCCATCGTGGCGTCGTTGGAGCTCTCCGACGCGTGGCACGACATCTTCACGCGGGACGCGGTCTGGAGGAAAAACAACGGCGGCTGCTTCGATACGCTCTTTCCGCTCAGCGACTCCCGCTACGACGTCGGGTTTGATGGACGCCCAACGGCTGACGAGACACGCGTCGCGTCGCGTCGCTGTTCCGGCGACGCGCTCGCGGCGTTGGCTGCGCGCCGGCCGGCGATCGGCAGCAATGCGTGGGCCGCCGGAGCAATGCGGAGCGCAGATGGGCACGCTCTGCTGGCCAACGATCCGCATCTCGACGTGACGATTCCGGGCATTTGGTA
>JAFAXS010000018.1 GCA_019240755.1 Vulcanimicrobiota bacterium | reverse complement strand
GCAAAGTCCGGCGCAAAGTGCGTCAGGATCTGCGGGTTGTTGCTAATCAGCGAGATCGCCTCCTGTTTGAGCGCGGCGGGATCGGAACCGTGCTGCGAGATCAGCCCCATGATCTGCTGCGCGATGCCGGACTGGCCGTTTTGCTGTGCGTTATCGGCGGCGGTTTGCAGATGTTCCGTGAGCTCTTCGTGATCCATCGAGCTCACGTTTGACTGCGCCGCTTGGGCGACCGACTGCTGATCGATCTCGCCCGATGCGAATCGTTGGACCATGCCTTCGATCTCTCCGAACACTTCTGTACCTTACCTTTCTGCGGCTGCGCGGCGCGCCGCCGGCGTAGGAACTGACTGTCCGCGCGCCCTCTCGCTTCGCTGCGACCCAAATCGGCGCGCGTAGACGTGCGTGAATTCGGCGCCGATCAGCAGTATCTGCGCCGAATAAAACGCCCAAATCAAGAACACGACCAGACCCCCGAAGGTCCCGTAACTCGACGAGATTCCCGCCCGCCCCAGGTACCAGCCGAGCAAAAACTGGCCGATGACGAAGAGCAAAGCAGAGACCGCCGCGCCGAGCCACACGTCGCGCCACGAAATTCGACACTCGGGCAGATACTCAAAGAGCAGCGCGAAGACCAGCGTGATCAGCCCGAGTGAGAGAATAAAATCCAACACTTTCAGCGCACTGGGAAACAGCGGCGCCACGCCCGCAAGAGCAGCCCCCGCCACCGTCATGGCGGAGTTGATACCGAGTGACACGAGCAGAACGAACGCGATGCCGAGCACCATGCCGAAGGAGAGCACCCGCTCCTTCAGCGTGTCTACGAGACCTCGCTTTTTCGGCGTGACGTCCCAAACGGTGTTCAGCGCCTCCTGCAGCGACGCGAATAGCCCGACGGCGGCCAATACGAAAACGACCCAGCCGACGATCTGCGCGAACAGGCCGGCTTTGCGCTGAGCGAACGTCGCCGCGACGATCGATTGAATTCCGTGCGCCGCCGACGGTCCTGCCGTGCTCGCCAGATAGCCGTAAAGCTGATGCAGTACGACGCGATGGTGTCCGAGCGCCAATCCGGCGATCTCGACGATCACGATGACGAGCGGCGCGATAGCAACCATCGTGAAATACGAGATCGCCGCCGCCAGCCATTGGCTCTTGTGGCGCTGGAACTCCGAAAACGTCTCCTTCGCGAGCGGGACTATCGCCGCGACGGCGGCGCGCCCGACCGTGCCCATTGCAGATCCTCTTTCACGTCGGCGATTGTCTGCTCGGGAAGAAAAGGGGTGGCGTCTTCGACTTTCTTCTTCCCGAAGAGGGCGAGCGCGGCAGTCGCCGCCGCCCAGACGATCGTAACGATCAAGGCTGCCAGCCAGACCGGCAGCGCGAGTGACAGCGCGGCGATCAGCAGCGCCGTTAAGCATGCCAGTGTGAACAATGCGCCGATCGCGGAGGCGCTAAGCATTCCTGCGCCCAGGCCGGCCGCCTTCGCCTTCTGCGCCATCTCGCGGCGAGCCGACTCGAACTCGCTGCGAATCAGCACCCCGAGGTCGGTGGCGAACCGTTCCACCCACGCCGGCACGGAACTCTCTTTCGACTCATCTGCTGCGCTCATACGCCCTCCCGAAAATCGTTGCTACAGCATACCCTGAAGCGAAAATCTCCACCCGCGTCATTTCGGCGCGTTTCCGTACGCGTGGAGCTGGGAACAAGTTCGCCTAGACAATCGGAGGAGAGAAATGCCTGCAAAGAAGGCCTCACACAAACGCACGTCTAGACCGGCGCGCTCGTCTGGAAAATCCGCGAAACGCTCGAGTAAAAAACGAACCGTCGCCGGAGGCGCTCGGAAGGTCGCCAAAAAGGCCGGGAGCGCCGCGAAGAAGGCCGGCAGTACCGTGAAAAAAGCGGGCGGCAGCGTGAAAAAAGCGGCGCAGAAAGCCACGCGGGGCGTACGCAAAGCCGCGTCAAATCCTCGCCGCACCGTCGCGGCCGCGGCCGACAACGTCCACCAGACCGCGACTCGCGCCCGGGGCATGGGCGAATCTGTCGTCACGGCCGGAGAGATCATCGTGCAAACGGCGGACATGGTGGACGCGATGGCAGCACGCGCCAAGAGCCGGACTCGGCGCCGGCGTACCCCCACAAGCAAGCAAGACAAGTAGGGTTGCAACTTTTGGAGGCTTTTGGCACTCTAAGAGGGTGAGTGCTAAGGCTCTGCGGGGCCGCACTGATTTCATGGAAAGGAGGAACTTATTGATGACGGACTCTCTGGCGCCCGCTAATCGCGGCAACGCCTCTCGGATGGGCCCCTGGACGCCCTTCCGCGACCTGCTGGGCTTCGACCCGTTTCAATCGATGCGTTCGGGGGTGTTCGAATACGACGTCACCCGCACCGAGAACGGATACGAGGTCGAGGTGCCGGTTCCGGGCTTCAGGCCCGACGACGTCGAGGTAACGTTCCAGGACGACGTGATCGCCGTCAACGGGAAGAGCGAGCGTCGCTCCTTCTCGCGCTCGTTCACGGTGCCCGAAGACGTTGACCCCGAAAAGATCGAGGCACGAGTCAGTGACGGCATGCTGCTCCTGACGCTGGCGCGTCGTCCCGAAGCGCAGCCCAAGCGCATTAGCGTCAAGTAAGGCGCGGCGCAGAAACTTCGTTCGCCGAGGCTCGATCCGAATCGAGCGAGCCTCGGCGATTTCATTTCGGCTCAGGCGGCATCAAGGCAGCGCGGGTATGATGGCTCCCCATCCTGCGACGTCACGCACGAGGTAGCGAATTTGATTTGCCAGGCTCGGTTCCGGGCCAAGAAGAAAGGCCGTGGGGCAATGACACGACTGTTCTGGCCGTGCATCTTCGCGGGAGCGCTCAGCGCCTGCGCCGGCGGGGGCTACCTGCCGTATGCTTCCCATTCGCTGGATCCCCTCACGCTCAACTCGCTGGTGACGAACGCCTCGCAGACCGACGGCGTGCCCGCGGGTTTAGTGCGCGCGGTGATGATGGCCGAATCGGCCGGCAACCCGGGGGCGATCAGCGTGGCGGGCGCCCAAGGCCTGATGCAGCTGATGCCGGGGACGTCGGCATCTTGCGGCATCGCCAATCCGTTCGACCCGGTCGAGAACGTGCATTGCGGCACGTCGTACCTTCACTCGCTGCTGCGGCGCTATCACAACAACATCGCGCTCGCAGTCGCCGCATATAATGCCGGCCCGGGCGCCGTGGATCGTTACGGCGGCGTGCCTCCGTACGCCGAGACACGCGCGTACGTCGTACGCGTGCTCAATGCCTATCGCAGCTACTGATCGCTCTCGCTCTTCCTGCGGCTCCCGGCCGAATCCATAACTAATTCGCAGTGGCGACGCTAACGCATCGGCAGTCTTTTGGCCGCGTTGGAACGGCGGCATTACGCCTGCCGATCCTCGACAGTTACCTGTTGCGCGAGATGGTGGGGCCGTTTATGTTCGCGCTCGGCGCCTTCTTGCTATTCTGGGCGCTCAACATATTCTTTCTGGCCGCCGATTACATCATCAACCAGCACGCGCCGTTCTTCTTGGTGCTGCGATTCGTCGTCTTCCGGATCCCGCAGGCCACGCCGATGGCGTTTCCTTTCGGAACCCTCTTTGCGGCGCTGCTCGCCATGGGACGCCTGATGGGCGATAACGAGGTGACGGCGATGCGCACGGCAGGCATCCCGATCATGCGAATCGCTTTCTCCCCGCTGCTTTTCGGCATCACGATGTTCGCGATCGCCTATGGGATCAACGAGTGGATCGCGCCGCGGTCGGTGGATCTGTCGACTCGGACGTTTTACCAGATCATCTATCACACCAACGCGTTACCGGTCGAGCCCCAGTTCTTCCGCAAAGATCCGGACACGGGCAACACCTTTTACGTAACGCAGGTCGCACCGGACAACAAGACGATGCTCGATGTGCAGATCTTCAAGCCGGCCAAGTACGGTGTCTGGAACGAAACGCTGCAGGCCAAGTCGGCGAACGTCGCGGGCACCACGCTCCTTCTCCACGACGTCATCGACACGCGCTACAACAACGACGGCTTGCTGACCAATCAACAGCACGTCAAGAGCGTTTCGATCGGCTTGCCCCTGGGCGAAACGGCGTCGCAGTTCGTGAGCCAAGTCAACAACGATCCCTGGACGATGAGCAGCAAGTCGCTGAGAACGCAAGTCAGCGCCCTGTCGGCGCAGGGCATCGGCGGAACCGCGATGGGGAACCTCCAGCTGCAGCTCGCCGATAAGCTGGCCTGGCCGTTCTCTTGCATCATCGGCGTCATCGTCGCGCTGCCGCTGGCACTGCGGTTTGGGAAGCGCGGTCGAACGCTCGGCATCGCGCTCTCGATCATCGCGTTCTTCGTATACTATCTGATGGTATCGGCGGCCGCGGCGTTCGGCCGCAACGGAGCGCTGAACCCCTACCTCGCGTCGTGGCTTCCCAACATCGTCATGGGAGTCGCCGGCGTCACGTTGCTCCTGTTGGAAGAACGCTGACGCGTGCGGTTCCGCGTTCCGCGCACTCTCGCGCTGGTCACGATACCGGCGATCTTCCTGGCCGGGGTGCTGCCCGGCAACGCCGCGGCCGTTACCGCCGAGTCACAGGAGACGCTCGCCCTCCAGATGCTCAACGGGCAGAGCTGCACGGTCGCGCAAGCGCCGGTCACGACGCCGTCGCCGAGCGCGTCGCCCAATCCACCGGCGACGCCCGGCCCGGCGAACGCGCCTCCCGGCGTCAACAACGGCACCTACACGCTCAACCCGACGCCGCGTCCCTTTCCAGGCCAAACGCCCTCGGTGACGCCGCCGCCGATTCCCTCCGCGACGCCGAATCCGGTCGCCTCGCTTGAGCCGATCTTTCTAGTGCGCGGCGGCTCGACGCCGCCGCCCATACCGCCGGCAGGTCAGGCAACGCCCGAGCCGACGGCCGCGCCGACCGGCGCGCCCACGCTCGCGCCCGGCTTCGTCGCGATCATCTCCGACACGTGGAGCGGCAATCGCGCGCGCGGCCAGCCGAGCGATGCGATCGGAAACGTGCACGTCTTCTACGGCGACGAAGAAATCGTGGGCGACAAAGCCCACTTCGACGGCATCCGGACGATCACGATCACGGGCAATCCATTTTTGGTGAACCACGAGCACAACTCGGTGCTCACCGGTGACGTCATCGTCTTCGATACCGTCGAGCAGACCGCAAAACTGCTCAACGGCAAGGGCGCGAGCGACGAGGGCGTCCAGCGCGGGCTCGTCCATTTCCAAGCGAGCGACTTACACACCAATCCGGACGGTACGGCGTACGGAATCAATCCATACGTCACGACGTGCGAGAACCCGCGCGGCGGCTATCACATTACCGGAAAGGACATGGAGGTCTATCCCGGCGACAAAATCGTGATTCACAAGGCCGTCTTGTGGCTGGGCTTGGCGGCGATCTTCTACCTTCCGCTGCTCGTCATCCCGCTGCGCACCGTAGAGAATCAACGCACGCGCGCCAAGTGGTTTCCCGAGGTGGGCTACGATTCGTACGAAGGCGCCTGGATCAAGATCCAGATTCCGTTCGGCAAGGACCAGTACTATTACGGTTACTACATCGTGAACTATTTTACGAAGCTCGGTTTCGGCTTGGGTTACGTGGGTTTCTACTCGAGCAAGAAAGGCCGGCGCAGCGTCAGCGTCAACCTCTACAGCGTCAACGGCGGTGGAGGCAGCGGCCGCCAGACGAACTTTTCCCTGGCCGAACAAGAGAACATCTCGCAACACCTGAAGAGCAACTTTCAATTCGCGTATCAGTCCAACTACGGCCCGCTGGTCAGCATTCCGCCGAACGAAACGCTCACGGAGGCCGTGACGCATCAAACCGCGCAAACATCGCAGAACTATAGCTTCAGCCACAGCTCCGTCGGCGGTCAGTCCAACAGCAACAGTTTCACGGCCACGGATACCCGCCAGTTCAATCAGGCGCTGAACCAGACGACGACGTTCAACCTGACGACCAGCAGCGCCAGTTTCGGAGGATTGAGCTCCTTTAGCAATCAGTCCGAGTTCGACTACCTGCTGCAGTACACGACCAGCGGCGCGGACTATCAGATGGAGTTCGACAAGATCTACTCGCAGCAAGCGGTGGGCATCAACAAGATTCCGGAGTTTCAGGTGCGCCCGAGCGACTTCTTCCAGCACTTCTTCCTACCGCTCTCGGCGCAGCTGACGTTTGGCGAGTACAGCGAGCCGTCCGGCACGGGGGAGCCGCGCAGCCTGGCCACGTGGCGCGGAGACGCCAACTTGGTCGTGGGTCCGGTCGAAGAGAAAGTCTTAGGCAGCGACTTTCAGGGCACCGTTACGGTGGATCAGTACGCGTATGGCACGGGCGACCTGAAGGCCGCGATCGAGCAAGACTTGAGTTTGACCACGCCGCTTAGCCGCCACATGGTCAACACCCTGACCTATAACGAAGCCAACTACAACGGCCCGGCGCTCGTGCCGTTTCAGTATCTCGATCAACAACCGACGCAAAACACGAAGAACGCGCAGGACATGCTGCGCATCTTCAACGACGACATCTACGCGCTTTCGCTTGGGTGGACCACCAACTTCGACGGGATGGCGCAGCCGTTCAGCTATCAGTTGACCGCAAAGCCGTCGGCGCGCTCCGTCGTGATGCTCGCGGGCTCGTTGGTTCCCGGTCAGGGCTTCCAACCGACGAACCTGCAGCTCTCGACGCCGTTCGGACGCGACGCGTCGCTGCAGTTCGTCACCAACGTCAACTGGAAAGGCCCCGGCGAGCTCTTATCCGATAAGATCATCTACTATACGCGCACGATCGGCAACTGCTATCAGCTGATGGTGCTCTACAACGAGTCGCAGCAGTCGGTGAACGTCGGTCTCAACCTCCTGGCATTCCCGACGCAGACCGCAGTCTTCCAGATTGGCTCGCCGCAACAGGTCGTCCCAACGACGTTCAACTTCTGAGGCTGGCTGTCGACGTTAGCATGCTACGGCGTGTCGCACGCCGGGTGGCCGCAGGCGCAGGTATCGGACTGGAGTTCGCCTTCGTCCGCGGTGCGGCAGAAGTCGCTGCAGTATGGGTCGTCGCCGTCCAGCGACGCGGCGACGGAGCAGTTGCACGGCTCGTGCGTGCACTCGACCGGAACCTCTTGCATCGCTTAACAGTTTCCCGGGTGGAGCGGGTTGTTGGAAATCTCGATGCTGATGATTTGTGCCCCGGGATCGTTCGGGATGTAATTCCCTTGCGGGAAGTAGGTATTGTCAAACTGCTGGTTCATGCACAGAGTCGGCGAAACGTATTCCGGGGGTTGGTAGCCACCGGCCCCCAGTGAATCTACGAAAGTCAAGGCGTTGAGCTGCCCTGGGCCGACCGTGAACGCGTTAAACGTCCACTTGCTCGGCGGCGTCGCGCTTGGTGAGGGTGACGGCGAAACGAAGATTTGCCTCTGTGCCAGCATGGAAAACTCGGTCCCGGTCCCGTTGCTGTTAGGGTTGTACGAAAACTGCTGCGGAGTAGTAAGCAGACCAAGATATCCGGGTGGCCCGTGCCCGACCTTGGGCGGCACGTACTGTATGATTCTGCCCGCGGAGACGGCGCCGTTGCCGTATGCGACCAACGCGTAGGAGTAGCCGGCCCAGTTTGTTTGCAACGTCTGAGTGGACGGCGTGACGCCGCTGCCCGACGTGTTGAAGACGATCATGTATTGATACTGCGAGAAGTTGAAGGTTGCCGCAGTGTCAAAGTGTATGGCGATATATCCTGGAGGAGCGCCGCCGGGTCCTAGACCTGGTGGGTTCGGAGTTACCTGACGACCGCATGCCACGACGATGAACGCCGTTACGAATACGACAACGAAACCGAAACTCAATTTGCGCATCATGTTCTCCTCGACGCTGCTGCGCGACGCGGCCATTGTTGCGACTGCGGCGCTCCTACTCGCGGCGGCATTTCCAAAGATCGGCGCAGCGTGGCTCGTTCCATTCGGAACGGCGGCATTGTTCTGGGCGTGGCAAGGTGCTTCCTGGAAACGCGCGCTGCTTCTCGGTTGGATCTTCGGCGTAATTTTTTTTGCCTTAGATTTTGCTTGGGTCGGGCATACGGTCGCACGCTACATCGGAGTCTTTGGGCCGTTTCTCGCGTTTGGTCCGGCGTTGATCGAGGCGCC
>JAFAXS010000004.1 GCA_019240755.1 Vulcanimicrobiota bacterium | reverse complement strand
GTATCGTAGAACTGCACGATCCGCAGCTGGGCGTCAATCGGATCGAAGGGTTCGTAACGGACGTGAAGCTTGGCAGCGATATCTTCGAGAAGCTTGTTGAAGTCTAAGAGCGCCCGCCGGGTTGGGAAGCGTTCGGCCTTCAATAAGAGTTTGAACTCTCGATGCGTAATGTGCGTTGCCGTTTTGGCGTTCGACGTGGCCATGGTGGCGTAAGTGTACCGCGAGCACGGCGCCGCCTCTATCCCAAAAATGCAGACTTGCGCGTGGTATCCCATAGCGCTTACTATGTTTTCCAGATGATCCAGACAGAAACCGATGGCATGGTTCGCCTCGAAGGAGGCAAGTTTCTCATGGGTTCCGAGCGCTTCTATCCCGAGGAAGCTCCCGTGCGCGAGGTTTCCGTGAATGGTTTCTGGATCGACGAACATGCGGTGACCAATGCGCAGTTTTCCAAATTCGTGCGGGCGACGCGCTATATGACGGTTGCCGAACGCCCGTTGAATCCGGACGACTATCCGGGGGCGCCTCGTGAAAATTTGGTGCCGGGCGCACTGGTTTTTCACATGACGCCGGGCCCGGTCGACCTTCGGGACTACTCGCAATGGTGGTCGTGGACACCGGGCGCCTGTTGGAAACACCCGCAGGGGCCGGGTAGCTCGATCGAGTCGCGCCCGGACCATCCCGTCGTACACGTCGCTTACGAAGACGCCGAATCGTACGCCCGCTGGGCGGGAAAACGACTTACGACGGAGGCCGAGTGGGAGTTCGCGGCGCGCGGCGGGCTCGAGGGCAAGGATTTCGTGTGGGGCGACGAGATGGAGCCGGATGGAAAGCCCGCCGCCAACACTTGGCAGGGCGAATTTCCATGGAAAAGCACAACTCGCAATGGACCTTCCACGATGCCGGTGGGGAGATTCGCGCCGAACGGCTTCGGTCTGTACGACATGGCGGGCAACGTTTGGGAATGGACGAGCGATTGGTTCGTCACGGATCGCGCAACGACGGAATCTCCCTGTTGCGCCGGCGACACGAGAGAACTGAGTTACGATCCATGCCAGCCGCAGATTAAGATCCCGCGCAAGGTATTGAAGGGCGGCTCGTTTCTCTGCTCTCCCAGCTACTGTTTACGATTTCGTCCGGCGGCGCGATCGCCTCAGATGATCGACACCGGCATGTCCCACCTCGGTTTTCGCTGCGTACGGGATTAGCGCCATAGATCGCCGATCGGTCGACCGATTCGTCGACGTGGCGTCGGTGGTTCTCATTTCGGTGGCCGCGGTGTTGACGGCCTTGTGTGGATATCAGTCCGGCCGCTGGAGCGGACATCAGGCGCGACAGTACAACGTCGCCAACGCGAAGCGCATCGCGTCCGCGGAGGCAGCGGACAGGGCCAACGTGCTCACGGCAATTGACGTCGCGCTGTTCTTGCAGTACGTCGACGCCGTGGACGCGAGCAACGGTAAGAAGGCGCAGTTCATCTTTGCGCGTTTTCGGCCGGAAATGCGCGCCGCAATGGAGGCTTGGCTGGCCACCAAGCCTCGCGCAAATCCGAAGGCACCGTCGTCGCCGTTCGTCATGCGGCAGTACTCGTTGGCGACTCGCGCCCAGGCTTCGCGGTTGGAAACCGCCGCCGGAGCGGACTTTGAAGAAGCGCAAGCCGCCAACCAGCACGCCGACGATTTCCTGCTCCTTACCGTGATTTTCGCCGGCGTCTCATTCTTGGGCGGCATGAGCACCAAGATGATGTACCCGCGACACGCTATTATGATTGGGATCGGCATGATCGGGCTGCTCTACGGCATCGTGAGGTTGGTCGAACTGCCTTTCTTGTAAGGCTTTTGAGAAGCGGGTGTTGCAATTCCAGGATAGACCGCTCGCCGTCGGCATGATAGGCTTTGGGCTCTAGTGGCGCCTCCCATGATCTCGAAGTTCGGCTTCGGAACGTTGACGATGGTCGACTATATTTCGTTGATTGCGGCGACGACCAACGCCTTCAACGGGGCCTTGCTAGCGCGCCGGCCGGACCATTATAAACACTTCACGATCATCGGCGTCGTGATTCTGGCGTACGCCGGCGGCATCGGGGGCGGCATCGTCCGCGACGTTCTGGTCAATAAGATACCCTCGCCGCTGATCAATCCGTGGTACCTAATCTTATGCTTGGCTGCCGCCGCCCTGGCGCTCTTAATAGATTTTAACAGCGAGCAGCGTTTCAAGGACGGCCTCTTTCAATTCATGACCGCTTTTACGCTGCCGTGGTACGCGATCGTCGGCGCCCAAGCCGCGATTGCCGCTCACCTTGGATACGCGGCGGCGGTAGTGATCGGCATTATTGCCACGACGGCCGGGCGCTGGATCATCGATAGCGCGTGCCTCGTCGTTCCCAAGCAACTCGTGCGCGGCGAGTTTTGGGTGACCGCCGCGGGCTTGACCGCGATCGCGTATCTCGTCTGCAGCGCCGTGTTTGGCTTATCGGTGTTCGCGTCAACCGTCGTCGCGTTCTTCGTCGGCTTCGGTTTCCGCTTAACGTGTCAAGCACTGGGCTGGGAAGAGTGGGAGCCGTGGGAGCCGCCGCCGCTGACCGAGGGCGAGAAGCGGCGGAAGACCCTGGGCGAAGGCTTGCACGCCGAGCTCGACGCCGATAGTTCGCGACATTAGCACGTAAGTAACTGCAAACCACCAAACTGGGAGATTACGAAGCCGAATGACAGGCACGCGCAGCGATGGCAAGCCACTCTACAACATCATCTTCATCATCGTCGACCAACAGACGCACAAGCTGCTTGCGGGTCCCGATTTCTCTCTGCCTGCGATGGATGCGATTGCCGGGCACGGTGTCACGTTTGCGAACCATTACATCGCCTCGGCCATGTGCACGGCGTCCCGCGCGGCATTCCTTACCGGCCGGCCGCCGCAGTCTACCGGCTGCATCGATCAGATGCAGTATGCCTACTCTCCGACGCTGGATCCCGGCATCCCCAACATGGGATCCGTGTTGCGAGACCTGGGCTACAAGACTGCGTACTTCGGCAAGTTCGAGATGGACAAGGAGATACTGGATCCGAAGCCGACCGTCAACTATAGCCAATCCATCGCGCGCTACGGCTTTGACTTATTCAGCGCGGGCGGCGACATCGGCAGTGCGCCGCGAAGCGGCTTTGACAACGACCCGTTCATCGCCGGCGAAAGTATTCGTTGGTTGCGAGCCACCTCTGCCGAATCGCGCCGAACCGGTCAGCCGTTCTTCATGGTGGCGAGCTTCGTGAATCCTCACGACATTATGTTCGGAGACGCCAACGTCCCCGGCGAAGCGCCGGTTCAAAAGCCCGTCGCGCCGATGGCCGCGCCGCCCGCACCGCGAGACCCGATCTACGAAAAGCGCTGGTCCTTCACGCTTCCGAAAAGCCTGCACGAATCGCTCGACGCGCCCGGCATGCCGGACGCGCTCGCAGAATACGCGAAGGGCTGGGACAGCTGGTCCGGCGCGATCCCCACCGAGCGCGAAGACATGTGGACGATCTTTTACAACTACTATCTCAACGCGGTCAGAGACGGCGAACGGTGCATTCAACAGGTCGTTGATGTCCTGAACGATAGAGATTTATGGCGCGATACGGTCGTCGTCTTTACGGCCGATCACGGGGAGCTGGCAGGCGCTCACGGCGGGCTGAAGGGCAAAGGCCCGTTCGCCTACGAGCAAAACGCGCACGTTCCACTGATCATTGCGCATCCCGAAGCGAAGGCCGGCACTGCATGTTCCGCGCTGACCAGTCACCTGGATCTGCTGCCCACGTTTGTCGGCTTGACGGGGTTGCCTGACGACAATCGGCACGCGGCGGTGAAAGACTTGACGGGACATGATTTCTCAAGGCTCCTGACGGACCCTGAGAGCGCCAGCGTGCAGGCAATTCGGCCGGCGGTCCTGTTCAACTACTTGGGCGTAAGCACGGTGGACGGCGATTACTTGCAACAACTGATGAGCAGCTTGTTCACGCACAAACCGGTGCCGCCAATCGGCGAGGCGAAGCTCGATAAACGCGGCCTCGTTTCTTTCGTTTTCGACGGACGTTATAAGTTCGCTCGCTTTTATGCCCCGACCGCCTTCAACACGCCGCAGACGCTGGAAGAGATTTTCGGGAACAACGACGTGCAGCTGTTCGATGTGCAGAGCGACCCCGAAGAAGTCCACAACCTTGCCCTCGAACCGGAGAAGAACAGGGAGCTAATTCTGCGGATGAATCAGTTACTAAACGAACGCATCGCAGCCGAAGTCGGCGTCAACGACGGCCGGTTTCTCGAGTTGATCATCGGATCTAACTAATACAAGGGGATAACATGGCGAAAGATATTCAGCGCGAAGTCCTTCCGATTCCGGATAAGGCGTACGCCGGTTTTGTCGCGTACGACGCGAAGGATCCCGACTCGAAGTTTCCGCCCATCGAGCCGCTGCGGCCGCCGGGCGCTGCGCCGAACGTCTTGATCGTGTTGATCGACGACGCCGGATATGGAGCGTCCAGCGCGTTTGGAGGCCCGTGCGCGTCTCCGACGGCTGAGCGGCTCGCCAAGAATGGCCTGCAGTATACGCGTTTCCACACGACTGCGCTCTGTTCACCAAGCCGGGCTGCGCTGCTGGCAGGACGCAATCATCACACGGTGGGGATGGGCGGCATCACTGAGATCGCGACATCGGCGCCAGGCTACAACTCGATGCGCCCGAACACGATGGCGCCGCTGCCGGAGATCCTGCGTCTCAACGGATACTCGACGGCGCAGTTCGGCAAGTGTCACGAGGTGCCCGTGTGGGAAGCGAGCCCGGTTGGGCCTTTCGATCGCTGGCCGACCGGTTCGGGGTTCGAGTATTTCTACGGGTTCGTTGCAGGGGAGACTAACCAGTGGTATCCGGCGATTCACGAAGGCACGAAGCACGTCGAGCCGCCGAAGACGCCGGAAGAGGGCTACCACTTCATGGAAGACATGACCGATCGCGCGATCGCGTGGGTGCGCCAGCAGCGACTGCTCGCGGGCGACAAGCCGTTCTTCATGTACTTTGCGCCCGGCGCGACGCACGCGCCGCACCACGTGCCCAAAGAGTGGGCCGACAAGTATAAGGGCAAGTTCGACCAAGGCTGGGATAAACTGCGTGAAGAGACCTTCGCGCGACAGAAGAAGCTCGGAGTAATTCCGCCGAACTGCGATCTGACCGTGCGACCCAAGGAAATCCCGGCCTGGGATTCCCAAACGCCGGAGTTCAAGCGCGTGCTCGCACGTGAGATGGAAGTTTACGCCGGGTTCTTCGAATACGCGGATCATCATATCGGTCGCCTCCTCGATGCGCTTAAGGAAGTGGAGGCACTCGATAACACGCTGATCTTTTATATAATCGGCGACAACGGCGCCTCGGCCGAGGGCACTCCGCGCGGGACATTCAACGAAGTGCTAAGCTTCAACGGCATGAATGCACTCGAGACCGATCAATTTCTCCTCGACCGGATCGACAAGCTCGGCGGTCCCGAGTCCTACAATCACTACGCCGTAGCGTGGGCGCATGCCATGGATACGCCGTACCAGTGGACCAAACAAGTGGCGTCGCACTGGGGCGGTACGCGCAACGGCATGATCGTCCACTGGCCGAAGGGCATCAAGGCCAGAGGCGACGTCCGAAACCAGTTCCATCACGTGATCGACGTCGCGCCGACAGTCCTGGAGTGCGCGCAACTGCCCGAGCCGGTCATGGTGAACGGGGTCGGCCAAGTGCCGATGCAGGGCGTTAGCATGGCGTACAGTTTTGAGGACTCGAAAGCACCCGAGCGCCGCGAGACTCAGTACTTCGAGATGTTCGGGAACCGCGGCATCTATCACAAAGGGTGGACAGCAGTGACGCGTCACCGCACGCCCTGGCTCATGACGGAGGACGCCCCGCCTTTCAATGACGACATTTGGGAACTCTACGACACCACTAAAGACTGGTCGCAGGCCCACGATCTCTCCAAGCAGATGCCGGATAAGCTGCACGAGCTGCAGCGGCTCTGGCTGATTGAGGCAACGCGAAACGGCGTGTTGCCGCTGGACGACCGCACGGCCGAACGGTTTAACTCCGATCTCGCCGGGCGGCCGGTGCTGATCAGCGGTAACTCGCAGGTACTCGCCGGCGGGATGGGAGGACTGAACGAAAACGGCATCGTCAACGTCAAAAACAAGAGCCACTCCGTGACCGCGGAGCTGATCGTTCCGGACGATAGACCGGCAAACGGCGTCATTCTTTCCCAGGGTGGAATCGGCGGCGGCTGGATGCTCTACGTGAAGAACGGAAAGCTCACGTACCTGTACAACCTTTGCGGACTGCGCGATTTCGTGGTCGCATCGGGGGAGGCGCTCACTCCAGGTAAGCACCAGGTTAGAATGGAGTTCGCTTACGATGGGGGAGGGCTCGCCAAAGGCGGAACGGCGACGCTCTTTATCGACGGGAAACAGGCCGGTAGCGGCCGCATCGAGCAGACCGTTCCGATGGTGTTTTCAGCCGATGAGACGACGGACGTCGGGGTCAAGTTTGGCTCACCGATGACATCGGATGTGCCAACCGGTGAAAAGAGTGCATTCAACGGGACGGTGATAGCGGCCGTCATCGAGCTCAAGGGAGAGAGCACCGATCATCTGCTCTCCAAAGAAGAAGTCCTCAATATGATCGTCGCGCGCCAGTGATCAGCTACTGAGGATGCTGATTGCTCTCGCGCCGATCGCTACTACCGTTACGAGCGAGATGATGCTCTGCAGCAGCATCATCATTTTCGCCCGTGGCGTGAGAGGCAAGACGTCGGTAGGGCTGAAGGCTGCCGACGTGTTGAACGCAAGCGCTAGATAGTCCGCGAAAATCGGTCGCCAGTCGGCCGGAACGCCATCGGACGGATCGCCACGGGGGAACGAGAAATCGGATCGGCCCTTCCAGCCGCTCATTCGACCGGCCGGACCGCCACGATCTACTTGCCAATAAGCGAGCGCGAAGACAAGAACATTGGTCGTCCAGATCTTGACGGAGGTCGTCAAGAGTGTTAAGCCGCTGATGCCGGGATGCAGCTTTGACATGTCGCGGAGTAGTAAAGCCAGCAGCACGAGCTGGACGCAGGTCGCCAACGGGAGTACAATCGCTGCGCACCAACGTTCCAGGCGCATCCATACTTTGTTTGCCGTCGCAAACTCCGCACCGAGCATGGTGATTGCAAGGGCCGCAGCCGCCACAAATGGCACTCCTCGCGGTAGCAGCTGGTAGCGCGTGGGGAAAAACGCTAGAATCGAGGGCAATACCAGTACGGCAAGTGCCGCAAAGAGATGGGATTCGTGGCGCGCGCGCACGGTCATAGGGCACTAAATTGCCGACTCAGACAGGCGTTCCTTTGCAGGTGCTAGTTTGGCAAATACATAACAAATCTGCGGAGGAGCACATATGAAGTCAGCTGGCCTGATAGCCGTTGCGTTCTTTTTGCTGCTTTCGGCTCCGGTGCTTGCCACCGGAACCGTGCGCATCCAACAGAACGATGACTCAGTACAGAACTACACCGGGGTCACGATGAGAATTGTCGGCAAGGTGTTGATGCTAACGTCGGCCGATAAGGTGTCGACCGTCGTCATCAGAGGTACCGATTGTAACAATACCGGCGACCTGGTTACGTGCAGGGGCGGCAACATAGCGTTGATGCAGAACGGAAGCCATCCGATTCCCTTCAGAAGCGCGACCTTTTATTTCAACTTGACGGACCAGGATCAGCAGCTTCCGTTATCAACGCTCAAGGTGCCGGCGCATTCCGTGGTTTTTGCCGCGCGCACGGCCAAGGGCACTTACATCACTGGTAGCGGAAGACTCGATCAGGAGCCAGCGAAATGAGAAACATTGCTCTTCTTCTAGCGATTACGGTTGCGATTTTGCCGTCGACGGCTTCGGCGCAACGGCACGGAGGCGGCGGAGGTGCTCGAGGCGGCGGCGGGGCCGCCAGAGGCGGCGGTGGAGGCGCGAGAAGTGCGCCGGCCGGGCGTCCTAACCAAGGTCGTGGTTTTAATTTAGGAAACGACGTGCCGTCGACTCGGCCGGCCAATCCGGCCGGCGGAAGCCGTAACAACGTCAACGCCGGCAACCGGAACAACTTCAACGTCGGCAACCGCAACAACGTCAACGCGGGCAACCGTAACAATATCAACACGGGCAACCGTAACAACGTTAATACCGGCAACCGCAACAATATCAACACTGGCAACCGCAATAATATCAACGTCAGCAATAACAACGTCAACATCAACCGAAGCTACACGTACAACCGAAACGGGTATAACGGGTACGGTTGGCACGGCGCCGTCGTCGTGAACCCCGTCTATCGTGGCCCGGCCTGGGGCTGGAACCGCGGGGTAGTGTGGGCGCCAAACTACGGCTATTGGGGCGGCGGCTTCTGGGGTGCCTTTGCGGTAGGAGCGACCACCGCCGCCGTCATGGGCTCGATTTACTACAACAATCAGACCTACCGCTCGTATAGCGTGAGCTCCGGCAGCCCCGGTGCGCAGCTGCTGTCGAACTATGGCCTGCAGCAGGTTCCCTGCGGTCCGCCGGGCTTGGTGGTGATCTACGGGCCGAACAACGGAATCATCTGCGCGAATCCCAACGGTCGCGTCGCTGCCGGCAACTATGCGGTCAACGAAAACAACCTAACCCTCCAATCGCAATAGCGTACGCAGAGAGCGTGCTAGTTGCGTTTGCGGCTGCGGTTGAGATCGTAGCCGGGCTAGCGGTAATCGTTGATCCATCGCTGGTTGCGCGACTTTTGCTAGGCGCCGATCTCTCGGCGGCGGGCGAAGCCGTGGGGCGAGTTGCGGGTTTTGGACTTTGTGGATTGGGATTCA
>JAFAXS010000148.1 GCA_019240755.1 Vulcanimicrobiota bacterium | reverse complement strand
CGTACTGCCCTTCGCCGGCAGAGCGCCCGGACCTAATTCAAGAGATGACGATCGCGCTTTGGAAGTCGTACTCGCGCTACGATCCTTCCCGGACGTTTTCGAGCTGGATGTACCGAATCGCGCTCAACGTCGCCATCTCGTTCTATCGTCGCGAGGGCCGCCACGATTGGCGCTTTGCCGAGCTCGATGAAGCGGCCGACGTTGCCGACGCGCAGGCAGAGAATCCGCGCGTGACGATGCTGCTGGAATGCATTGACCGGCTCGGTCCGCTTGACAAAGCGCTGACGCTTTTGCAACTGGACGGCTATAGCCACGCCGAGATTGCCGAGACCGTCGGCATCACGACAACGAACGCGGCGACAAAACTGTCACGCATACGAGAGCGCCTACGCATAATGATGGGAGAGAAAACCGATGGAACGCGACGATTTGCGCGAAGCCTGGGCTTCGCTTCAACCCGACGCCGCGACGCAAGCCGCTCTCGAACGCGCGCTGGCACGCCATTCGCTGCGGCGAGGAATGCAGACCGCGCTGGACGGCGAACGGCGCCGGACCCTACTGGAGATTGCGATCAACTACGTCGGTGTCGTCGTTCTCGGCGCTTTCGCCGCCGGACACGCGCACCGACCGGCCGACGTGGTCGGCGCCGGAATCCTCGGCGCCGGCCTGATCGCGCTCAACATCGCGCTGATCGGCCTCGCGGTTGCGCTGAAGGGCATTGACTACGAAACGCCCCTGCTTCCGTTACAGGCTTCGATAGAAACGATTCGCGCGCGCCGCGCCAAACTCACTGCGACCGTTCTGGCGCTGGCGCCGCTGGCCTGGGCGCCGTTGCTCGTCGTGCTCGTCTCGCTGGCTGGCGGCGACGCGATCGCTCTGTTGGGGCCCGCCTACATTGCGGCAAACGCCGCATTCGGCGCCGGCGTCGCGATCGCGGCGTGGTTGCTGGCGCGCCGCTATCGCGGCCGAGTTCGCTCCCGATGGTTGAGCTGGGCAAGCAACGCGCTCTCCGGCCACGCATACCGCGAAGCCCTCGAACGGTTGGCATCGCTCGAGCGCTTCAAAGAAATTGCTTGAATCCGGCCCCGGAAGAGTCCGCGCGCCCGCCAACAATCTCCGGGCTACGACCGTCTTTTTGTATGTGGACGCCGAAACGATCGAGCAGGCACGGGGCGGCGGCGACGCGCTCGAGGCGCTGATCGCGCAGGCGTGGCCCGACGCGTACCGGGTAGCGCTCGTCATCTTGCGCGACCGAGACCTCGCCCAAGACGCGGCCCAGGAGGCCTGCATCGCGCTGACTCGGTCACTTCACCGGCTCGAGACGCCCGCGGCGTTTGCGGCGTGGATGTACCGCATCGCGGTACGGTGCGCGCTCGATGCGGCGCGCGCACGAAAGCGTCACGCTTCGTTCGAGGGCGTCGCCGATCAGAACGTCGTCTCCGACCCGACCGAAGCGATCGATCTCTACGATGCGCTGGCCTCGCTCGCACCGCTGCAGCGCGCCGTGCTGCTGCTGCACTACTACGCGGGGTTTCGCAGCCACGAGATCGCGGCCGCCATCGGCGTGCTTCCTCCCACGGTTCGTTTTCACTTAATGCGCGCGCGGCGGCGGCTGCGCGCCGCCCTCGACGCGCCGGCGCGTGCGCAGGTCTCCTACAACGAGGTGATTTCCAATGCTGACTGATACGCAAATCGCGCGGGAGTTCGAACGCCTCCTCGGCGCAATCGAGGCGCCCGGGGTACCGCTGGATGCGATTGCCCGTCGAGCGCGTCAAGCGCACCAAACGGCTGCAAACGGATGGACCGGCCCCAAACGATACGTTGCCGCGGCCGCCCTCGGCGTCGTCTTCGCCGCTGTCGCACTGCCGAAGATAGCGCCGAGCTTGGCGCAGAGTCTCGAAGCGCAAACGCGCGCGCTGTTGCATTGGACGCCGCCCCCGCCGGCGCCGCAGCACGTCTGGTCGGCCATGCGACCGGAGTCGAGCACGCTGGCCGCCGCGCAAGGGCGCGTCGCGTTCCGAATCATCGCACCGGCCGGGCTTCCCGCCGACGTCGTCGCGACGAGCGTCTCGATTGCGCGAGCCGGCGCGTATTCCACAACGACGCGCTCCTGGAGCGCCGGCGACGCTACGGTAACGTTCAGCTACCGGCGCGCGGACGGCCGCTCGTTTCGTTTGATGGCGGAGCGCTTCGATTCGTCTGCGCCGCCTCCCTCAAAGTACATCTTCAATAGCGACGTGCGCGACGCGCGTGGCCTGCCCGTACGTTACGACATCTTCACCTGGCGCAACGGCGATCAAACGATGAGCGCGGTCGCCGGCGACGGCATCTCGTCAGCGGAGATCCAGCGAATTGCGGGCGCGATGCACGGCATTCCGATCCCCGGCGTTTGGCCGCCGCGACACACCGCTATTGAAAAGGAGTATCGCATTCCGTAGCGCGCCTATGGCTTGAGCGCCTGTCCCGCGACAGGAGCGCTAGCGTGGAACTGCAGCGCGTCCGACGCCGCGCCGAGGGACGCTTCGTACATTCCCTCCCGAATGCTCCACGTGCCGGCCGTCGAGTCGAAATCCGCAAGGAGGCGCGGATCGGCGGTGACGGTGACGTTACGCGAGGCGCCGGGAGCCAGCGTCACGCTGGACCAACCGATCAATCGCATCTCGGCCTCGCCGCGCTTCCGCGTCAGATATACCTGCGGCGTGTCGGTTCCGGCGCGCGCGCCGGTGTTGCTCACCGTGAAGCTCGCGCGCAGCGTGTTTCCGCCGGTTACTCGAAGGCCGCTATAGCGAAAGCGCGTGTACGAGAGTCCGAAGCCAAACGCGAAGAGCGGCGTGAGGTTCTGCTTCGCGAACCGCCGGTAGCCGACGTCGCTGCCCTCCGTATAATCGACCGAGAACGGGCGCAGGGCCACCGCCAAGCGGTATCCGCGCAGTCCGCTCACGATTGCCGAGAGCAGAGCATCGCTCCCAGGAACTTTCGGGCGGACGAGCTGCGCTTCCGACGATGGAAATGTGATCGGAAGGCGTCCGGTGGCGTCCGCGCGCCCCAAGAGCACGTTGGCGATGGCCTCGCCGCCGCGTTGGCCGGGATACCAGGCCTCGAGCACCGCGGCGACGCGGTCGAGCCACGGCATCGTCACGGGATTGCCGGTCTCGAGCACGACGACCGTGTTCGGATTGGCCGCTGCGACGGCGGAAATGAGCGCGTCCTGGCCGTTCGGCAAAGCGAGGTCGAAGAGATCCGCACCTTCGGTGCACCATTGCGTCGCAAAGACGATCGCGACGTCGGCGCGCCGCGCGACCTCGGCGGCCGCGCTCGACGAGCGGCCGTCAACGAAGCTCACCGCCGCCGGCACGGCGCTGCGGATTGCGTCGAGCGGCGGAGAGCGATCGTAAACCGCCACGCGCCCGTTTCCGCCGAGCGGCACGTCGAATGGATGTCCGACCGGCATCACTTGCGACGAGCCGCCACCCGAGAGGACGCCTGCGTCCGCGTACCCGCCGATCACCGCAATTCGACGGACCGAACTTGGCAACGGCAAGACGCCGTTATTTTTCAGCAGCACGATGCCGCGTTGCGCGGCGTCGAGGGCGGATGCCCCATGCGCGCGATAGTCGATCGGCAAGCGCTGCGGCGGAACGTCGAAGAGACCCGCCGCGAACATGGAGCGCAAGATGCGCCGGTTCATGTCGAGCAAGCGCGATTCGGGAATCGCGCCGAGCGCGAGCTTCACCGGATCGAGGTTTGATGCCGACTCCTGATCGAGGCCGTCGCTCGCCGCGCCGGAACTGCGAACCGCGCCCCAGTCCGACATCACCCAGCCCGCAAACGCCCAGTCGTGCTTCAGGATCGCATTCAGTAGGTGCGCATTTTCACAGGCGTAGGCGCCGTTCACTCGATTGTACGCGCACATCACCGCGCCGGGCTTACCGCCTTCGAGCGCCAGTTCGAACGCCAGCAGATCGCTCTCGCGCATGGCCGCCTCGGTAAGATTGGCCGACAGAATCGCGCGGCCCGTCTCTTGGTCGTTCAGCGCGAAGTGCTTGACGGTGGCGACGACGTGCTGGCGCGCAATGCCGCAGATTTCCGTGCCGGCCAGCGTGCCGGCCAACAGTGGGTCTTCCCCCAAGTACTCGAAGTTGCGGCCATTGCGCGGGTCGCGCGCCAGGTTCAGGCCCGGGCCGAGCAGCACGTTGAAGCCCTTCCGCCACGCTTCATCCCCGAGCAGCGCGCCGTCGCGATAGGCCACCTGCGGGTCCCAGGTAGCGGCCAGCGATAACGATGACGGCAATGCCGTAGCGACGTCACGCCGGCGAGCGTTGCTCGGATTTGCGATGCCGACGCTGTCGTCGGTCTCTTGCAGCGGCGGCACGCCGAGCCGCGGAATGCCCGGAACGAAGCCCGCCGAACCCAGCGCACCCGTGGCGACTCCATTGCGAAGCGCATCGCCGGTGTCGCCGACGACGAGAACTTGCCGCTCGTGTGGCGTCATCGCCGCGGCGATTTGTGCGGCTCTCTCATCGGCCGACGATAGCAGTGCGCCGCAGAACGCGAGCGCGACGATCACCGGCTGCTCACGGCATGGGATACCGCCGAGTCGCTGCGGGCTTCAGTCGGCGGTCAGAACGGGATTTCGTCTTCTAAATCGTCGCCGCCGGGAGAGTCGCCGGTGCGCGCGGGCGCCCCGGCCGGGACGGCGCTGCGTCCCCCGTTGTAGCCGCCGCGATCGCCGGAATCCGCGTCGTCGCGACGCGAGGACAGCATCTGCATGCCCGAGATCACCACCTCGGTGGCTTGCCGCCGCACGGGTTGGCCGTTGTCGTCACGCAGTTTCGCGTCGTCGTAGGAACGGATGGAGAGCCGGCCTTCCACCAGCACCGGGCTACCCTTCTTCAGATAGGTGTTGCAGGTCTCCGCGAGCCGTTCCCACGCGACGATGTCCACGTACATCGTGTCTTCGGGCTTGGCATCGCGCTTGTTGGGATTCACGGCGATCCGAAACTTGGTGACGGCGGACCCCGAGTTGACGTAACGGATCTCCGGGTCGCGGGTCAGGTTCCCGACCAAAATCACTCGATTGAACGAAGCGGACATATTAGCTCTCTTTCGCTTTCATAGGTGCTGCGCGTACAAAATTATCGCCTCGAAGTGTCACCTGTATGGCACAGACGTGGCCGAAACGCTGCCGGGCTTACGACCCGGGCGGAGGCGGCGTTGCGGCGGCCAGCGATTGCAAGTGGCTGCGCATCTTGGCGTCCACGCGAACGACGAGCGCCCGCAGCACGTCCTCGTGCAGCTTCAACTGGCGCTCCAGCTCCTTCGATGCCGGCGGCTCGCTCTGGAACTGCATCACGACGTAGAAGCCCTCTCGAACGTCCCCGATTTCATAGGCTAAGCGCTTCTTTCCGAGGCGCTCGACGCTGCTCACCTCGCCGCCCTGATCGCGCAGGATCTGCGCGATGGCATTCGAGCGCTCTTCGACTTGCGGCTCCTCGAGCGAGGGGCGTAAAATATACGTTATCTCGTAGTCATTCATCGTCGCTCTGCCTTCGAGGAGCCTACGGAATTCCCCATCGCCAGGAAATTAGGGAGCCGGACACGTTCACACTAGGAGTCGGCCCTCCGATTTTGGAAGCCGCATCGCCTTATGGGTAGGCCGCTGCTGCTCCTCGCTTTTTCGGCGTTGCTCTGCTCCTCGGGGTGCTCCTCGAGCTCGGCGAGCTTCCCGAACCCGCAAGCTGCGGGCGCCACGCCGGCTCTTCGCGGAGGCGCTCGCGTCGGGATCGGCCATCCCCTGAGCAAGTACATCTCGCACGTGATCGTGATCGTTCAAGAGAATCGCAGCTTCGAGAACTTCTTCGCGGGTTATCCCGGAGCGAACGCGCCGATGACGGGCTGCGCGAACATTCCGCACCCCGGCGCTCGCGCACTACAAATGAGCCGCAGCGGCATGACGCGCGACAGTGGCTCGCAATGTCCGAAAGGCGATACCGTCGTGCCGTTGCACGAGATCACGTTCAACGGACCGGATCTCGAGCACGACTGGCACTCGTCCCTGATATCGTGGAACAAGGGCAATATGGACGGTTTCTGGCAGTTCGGCCAGCATCGCGGCGCGTACTCTGCGTATGCGTACGTCAAGCGAAGCGCGATCAAGCCGTACTGGGAAATGGCGCAGCAGTACGTGCTTGCCGACGAAATGTTCCCGACGGAGTTCGGCGGCAGTTTTACGGGTCACCTCACGCTCGTCGCCGGCACCGATAATCTCACCCATACCCCGGAGACGGCCGAGGTGGACTTCCCCGACGGGTATTCGGATGACTGCGATTCACCTCCGGGGACGAAGACCTCGTACATCACCAACAACAGACACAAGCACAGCTTCGCGGGTCCGTTCCCCTGCTTCAATCAATGGCGCACGATTGCCGAGGTGTTGGACGCCGGCCAAGTCTCGTGGAAGTACTACGCCACGCAACTCTTGTACGCCGGCATGTGGGAGCCGTTCGAGGCGATGACATACGTGCGCAAAGGGCCCGACTGGAATCGCAACATCATAGCGCCGCAAACGAAGATCCTCACCGACCCGAGCGCCGGTCAGCTCGCATCCGTCAGCTTCGTGACGCCGAGCAAACGCGACTCCGACCATCCGTCGCAAGGCAACCACGGACCATCGTGGGTCGCCGACGTGGTCAACGCGATCGGCCAAAGCTCGTACTGGAATACCTCGGCGATCGTCGTCGTCTGGGATGACTGGGGCGGCTGGTACGATAACGCGCCGCCGCCGCAGATGGACCTTCGCGGACTCGGCATTCGCGTACCGTGCTTGATTATTTCACCCTATGCGAAACAGGGCTACGTCTCGCACACGACCTACGAGTACGGCAGCATCCTGCGGTTCATCGAAGAAGCGTTCAACCTGCCGAACATCGGTCCGGTCCGCAAAGGCTACACCGACGGCCGCGCCAATCCGCTCGACGACGCCTTCGACTTCACGCAGCAACCGAGGAAGTTCGTGCCCATCACGCGCCACCTCGGCCCCGAGTACTTCTTGCACGAGCCGCCCTCGAAAGAACCGGTCGACACGCAATAGAAGGGTTCGTCCGACAAGGATGAAGAGAGCCTCGCATGCGCGAGGCTCTCTTTTTCTTAGGCGCGT
>JAFAXS010000127.1 GCA_019240755.1 Vulcanimicrobiota bacterium | reverse complement strand
GGGTTGTTTCAAGGGGATTGAATCCGGTATGGGCAGCGTTGAAGTACGTTTCCGGCCACGACGCCGATGCCGATAGCGCCGCGCGCAACATCGGCGGCAGCCCCTGTACAGCCGACAACGAGTTGTGGGCCAACGGCGCGATGCCGTTTTGCAGTGGCGGCACAGCGGGTTGCATCGCCGCGCCGCTGCAGCCGGCCAACGCGCCGCCGAAGGCGAACGCGACCAGGTACCGGTATTTTTTCATGAGATAGCCTCCTTTATGCGCCGCAGCCGATTCCAGCCGCGAGCGTCTGATGTGCAATGGGAACGAGGGTGGTACCGACGGGAGGAGCGAGGCCGGGCCTCGGTCCCGCGAACGAATTATCAAAGCGGTACTGCATGGCGATACGGTACCGCCAGGGCGCCGCGGCGCACATGGGTGGCAACCCTACTCTTTCGCTCGTTTTCGGCGAGCAAGCGGCCTTTTAAGGGAGGCCGCCCGGTGGCGGCTAGGCTCTTTTGCAGCAGGGCCGAAGTGCGCCGCCGGTGATTGTCCGCCCCGTTCTGTGCCGCACCTTCGTTGGACGGCACGAAGAGCTCGCATATCTGCGGCAGCGTCGTCTCGACGTCGCGTCCTCACACGGCGCCGTGCTGCTGATCGCCGGCGACGCCGGCATCGGCAAGAGCAGATTGATCTCGGAGTTCTGCGACTCACTGGCCTACTCGCGGTGGCGCGTTGGGCGGGGAAACTGCCTCGAGTTCGGCGCGCGCCCGTATGGACCGATTCTGGAGGCGCTCGCGCAGTTGGACCCTCAGCCTTTCGATGTTGCGGCCGCCGCCACGAAAGACGAGCAGTTTGAAGCGATCGCCAATCGCTTCGCGGCGGTCGCCGCGCGCACCGGCCTCGTTGTGGTCGTCGAAGACGTCCACTGGGCCGACGCCGCGACGCTGGAGTTTCTCACGTACTTCGCGGCTCGCATCGAGCGGGTGCGCGTATTGCTGCTTCTATCGATGCGCAGCGACGCGCTCTATGCCGAACACGCGACTCTGGTGGCACTCGCGAAGATAACGCGCACGGCCAGCGCCGGTCGAATCGATCTCGCCGCGCTCCGCGGCCCGGAGCTGCGGACGTTCATCGACGACGCGCTTTCCGGCATTGCGCTCAGCGAGAAGCACTCGCGCACGGTGATCCTCTCCGGCGAGGGCAACCCCTTCTTCACCGAAGAGCTGCTCAAGAGCGCCGTCGAGCGGCAACGAACTGCGGGCGATTCCGCGCTCGACAAAGACCTGCCGACCACGCTGCGCGCGATGCTCTTGGAACGTTTGCGGCCGCTCTCCGAAACGGAACGCCGGATCGTCGCGCAAGCGGCGGTCATCGGGCGCACCTTCAACGTCGCGCTCCTCGCCGCGACGCTGGATGTTCGACAAACGGAGATTTTTGAAACGCTGCGGCGCGCGCGTGATTTTCAACTAATAGAGGAGGCCTCGGCGGGCGTCTTCCGCTTTCGGCACGCGCTTACGCGTCAAGCGCTCTACGAGACGTATCTGGGGGCCGAAGTGCAGCCGCGCCATCGCGCGATCGCGCTAGCCCTCGAACACGAGTCGCCGGAGCGACGCTCGGTCGAAGCGCTGGCGTACCATTGGTGGGCGGCTGGGGATACCGAACGCGCCGCGCGGTATAACGAACTCGCAGGCGACGCGGCAACCGCCATTCACGCGCACGAAGACGCCATCGCCTTTTACCGCCGCGCGCTCGAAGCCGCGGACCTCGACCCCACGCTGCGTGGCAAGGTCCTCGAAAAGATCGGTGAGCGCCAAGTCACGTTAACGCTGCAGCAAGACGCCCGGGCCTCGTTCGTTGCGGCAGCCGCCTCGTACCGCGACGCCGGCAGCGTCGAACGCGAAGCGCATTGTCTCACGCAGGGAGCCATCATCGCGTATCATGCGGGATTGCCGGAACCAACGACGCCGTTGGAAAGCATGCTGGAACGTCTCGACGCCGGTGAATACTTGGCTCGAAGCCGCATTCACTTGGGTCTGGCGTGGCTGACCGCCACATTCGGCTTCCCCACCCGGTCGGGGCAACATCTCGCGCAGGTCGATCGTCGCGCGCTTTCCATTCTCGAGATACGCACGCGCTTTCATAACGTGGCGGCCTGGAACGCGATGACGGTCGGGGATCTCGAAAGCTTTCGGAGCGAGCACGCCGCGTGGCTTGCCGCAGCACAAGAAACAAAGTCGCCGCGCTTGATTCTGGCGTCGCACGTCAACGGCGCCTCGTGTTACATTTCGTTCGGCTGTCACCGCGAAGCGTCCGAACATCTGCAGGCGGGCCTGCGCGTCTCGCGCGACTCCCGCGACAGTTCCGGCGAGGAGAGTTGCCACGGCCTCGCGGCGCTCTACCATTTGATGCGAGGCGAGCTGCACCACGCGCGTTCTGCGATGGACTCCGTCTCGACGTCGTCGGAGCATCGCGTCAATGCAGTCCTCGCAGCGGGCTGGGGTCTACTGATCGGCACCTATCTCGACGACGACGAACTGATCGACCGATGGTTCGGCGAGGTCGATCTGACGTCGGTTCGGCTCGAGCCCGAATGCGGCGCCGGTTTCGCCGAAGTGCTCGTTCGCCGCGGCCGCGCCGCCGAAGCGGCGATGTTGCTCCATCGGTTGATCCCCGACTGCGAAGTGTTGCGGGCCAGCGCGTTGACGCTTTTGGCCGTCGGGCGCTACGGCAGCGCCGAGGATCGAGTCCGCGCGCGAGCGCACCTCGCGCAGGCGGCCGAGGGCCGCGACGAGACGATCGAACGCGCGGCGCTTCCGCTGTTCGACGCCATGGAATGCGCGCGTGACGGGTGCTCGAGCGACACCGCCTCTTTCGCACGCGGCGCCGCCGAGGGCTTCCGCCGATTGGGGATGCCGCTCTTGGAAGCGCAAGCGCTGGAGCTCGCGGGCGACGAGGCCGGAGCGTTTCTGCTCTATCGCCGTTGCGGCGCGATCCACGACGTGCGGCGCCTGGAAGGCAAACGCGCCGGCATCATCTCCCAGCGCGAACGCGAGATCGCGCTGCTGGCGGCGAAAGGCACGTCGAATCACGACATCGCGCGAAAGCTTTCGATCACGCTCAAGACGGTCGAGAAACACCTATCGTCCGTCTATCGCAAGCTCGGCGTCTCATCGAGAGCGGCGCTGAACTCGGCGCTGAGCTCCAATCAAATTGATCACGACGAGCACCGCCACTCCGCGTGAGCTTCCATTGTCAACCCAAGTCACCCTGAGCTTGTCGAAGGGTGACCAAACCACGAACCATGGAACGTGTAACCCGCTAGCGTGCTAGTAAGACTCCCCTGCGACGACAAACCTGTCCATCGCGCGCGTCCCGCTCGCGTCGGGATAAGCCAAGGCGTATGGGTCCTTGCCGCCGCCATTCTTGGCTCGGCGATGTCCGGCATAGACGGCACGGCGGTCAACGTGGCACTTCCTGTCCTGCAGCGTGACCTTCATGCGAGCGGGGCGGCCACCCAGTGGGTCGTGGAGGGATACTCACTCTTTCTCTCCGCGCTAATTCTCGTTGGCGGCTCGCTGGGCGATCATCTCGGACGCCGGCGAATGTTTTTGGTCGGGGTCTGCATCTTCGCGGCCGCGTCACTGGGATGCGGCGTCGCGCAAACCAGCGCGCAACTGATTGCGGTGCGCTGCATTCAAGGAATCGGCGGCGCCTTGCTCGTTCCCGAAAGCCTCGCGCTGATCACCGCATTCTTCGATGAAAAGCAACGCGGCGCCGCAATCGGCACGTGGTCGGGTTTCCTCGCTGCGACAATGGCCATCGGCCCATTGTTGGGCGGATGGTTCGTGCAAGCGCTATCGTGGCGCCTGATCTTCTTCATCAACATTCCAATCGCACTCGCAATCGTGTTGATCGCCCTTCGCTACGTGCCCGAAAGCCGCGACAAAGACGTCACGCCCCGACTCGACTGGACCGGCGCGATACTGGCCACGGCAGCGCTCGGCGCGCTGACGTATGCATTGATCTCCCTGCAGCCGCCTGCAACCGCGGCAGCCTATCCCATTCTCGCCGCAGGCGTCGCGCTTTCGATCCTTTTCGTGCTGCTCGAGCGCCGCAGCCGCAACCCGATGGTGCCGCTCGAAATATTTAAGTCGTCCGACTTCACCATCGCGAACGTTTACACGCTGTTGCTTTACGCCGCGCTGGGTGGAGCGTTCTTCTTCGTTCCGTTCAATCTGATCAACGTGCAGCACTACACGCCGTTCGCCGCAGGAGCGGCGTTACTGCCGATGATCGTCCTCATGTTCGCCTCGTCGCGCTGGTCGGGCGGCCTCGTCACCCGTCTCGGCGCGCGCATCCCGCTGACCGTCGGCGCATTCATCGCGGGTTGCGGCTTTATCGCGTTCGGCTTCACCGGCGTCGGCCACAGTTACTGGACCTCGTTCTTCCCGGCGATCGTACTGTTGGGTATCGGAACGTCCACATTTGTTGCCCCGCTAACCACGACCGTCATGAACTCCGCTCCCTCAGAACACGCCGGCAGCGCATCGGGCGTGAACAACGCAATCTCCCGAGTCGCGGGTGTGCTGGCCATAGCAATACTCGGAATCGTTATCGTCGCGTCGGCGCATCGAGCGGTGCAGCACGACGACCGCGCTCTGCCCGTCGCGGTTCAACGGACGCTGGAAAGCCAGTCGCTTCTGAGCGGTCGCGTTCCCGACCGCGCCATACCACAGGATCTGCGCCCGGCCGTTCAGCGCACGGTCACGAGCGCATTTCTCGCGGGTTTCCGCAACGCGATGCTGCTTTCCGCAGCCCTCGCCTGGATCTCGGCACTGCTGGCGCTCATCGCACTGCGTCCAAAACAAAAGCTCTCTGCGGTATCAAAGAAGGCACCCCCCTGACCGTTCCGAAGCAGCCGATACCGTGAACGCGACATTGAGAATCCCACCGGCCTTTGCGCTTTCAGCGCTCCTGCTTTTCACGCTGCCGCTCCAAGTCGCGGCGCAAGCTCCATCGCCTTCGCCCTCACTTGGACCGCCGCCGACGCAGGAAGAGCTGGACGCGATCACGGAGCGTGGCCGCGCGCTCTATGCGTACGATCAGGCGGCGTGGCACGGCACCGATGCCGCGCACGCGATCGCCGGCAACGACACTGCGGGTCTCGGCTTTTATATCGCGCGCCGCACGGCAACCGGCTGGACCGTGGATTTCGGCACACTCGACTCGACCGGAAAGTCCTTCGTGACCGTTTTCGAAGCGCAGAGTAACGACGGCGCGCGCTTCACCGCGCAGCGCCTGACCCCGCCGCGAAACGACACCGGCTTTCTGGTGGCAGCGGCGCACGCGATAAAGACCGTGGAGGCGCAGTTTACTTTCGATTCGGCCTATCATTATAACGTCGCAGTCCTGCCTCGCGACGACGGCACAATGTACGTCTACCTATATCCGGCGTCGAGCGCCGACGCGCCCGCTCCCTTCGGTGGCGACGGCCGTTTCACGGTCTCCGCCGACGGCCTGCAGATACTGGAAGCGCACCGTATGCACCGTCGTGTGCTTTGGCAATCGTTTGCCTACCCGAAGCCGGGAGCGCATCTCGTGGCCGGTTTCCTGCACGAAGTCATCGAGGATCGTCCGCAGGACAGCGACGTCTTTCTCGTACTTTGGCGCAAGCCATCGATTCCGCAATACGTGAACGCGCGCGGGCAGATGTACTTCATCCGCACCGACGGATCGATCGAGTATAAAGGACCCGCCGGGTCCACCCCCGGTTAAAGTCTGCCTGATTCGGCGCACAAGCCGAGCGGGCTCAAGGCGTTCCGCGCCAACTGCGGAAAGGCAGAAGATGAAACCGCCATCTCGCCGCAATTTGATCACCTCGATTCTGGTCACGTCGCTTGCATCGGCGTGCTCTTCTTCATCCGGCACGCTCCCCCAGAAGAGCGCGACCATGGCCGCTCTTCCTGCCGCCAAAGCCGCAGCCGAATTATTCGTCTCGACGGGGCGGCAGAATCTAATTCAGATCTACAATGCGAACGCGCCGCATCAGTTGATCGGCCAGATCACCGATGGCGTTTCGGGACCGAATGGCGAAGCGGTCGATGCTGCCGGCAATCTGTACGTGGCGAACGTCAATAACGCGACCGTCGTGGTCTATCCGCCCGGCGCAACGAAGCCGAGCGTCAAGTACAAGAAGCATCTGACGAATCCGCTGACGCCCGCGGTCGGGAATGACGGCACGCTCTACGTCAGCAACTTCAACCCCGACGGCTCCGGCGAAGTCCTAGAATATCCGCCGGGCCAACTCAAACCAAACTTTACCATCCCGTTGCCCGGAGGCGCCGTGGGCCTCGCGGTCGACGCCAAGAACAACGTGTACGTCACCGAATACGGCAGCACGGGACGCATCTTCAAATTCAAACCGCACTCGAAACAAGGCAAAGACCTCGGCATCAGCTTGGGCTTCGCCGGACGATTGATCCTGGATGAGAAAGGCAACATCATCGTCTGCGATCAGGGCGCCTCCGCCGTGGATGTCTTTCCACCCGGCGCGACGCAGCCGTCGAAACAAATCAAAGGCCCGTTCGTCGATCCCTTCGCGCTAGCGCTGGACAAAGGCGAAAGACGCCTCTTCGTGGCCGACGGGGCCGGCGATTCGGTCTACGTCTATTCGTATCCAAAGCTGAGGCCAATCACGACGATAA
>JAFAXS010000102.1 GCA_019240755.1 Vulcanimicrobiota bacterium | reverse complement strand
CGGGCCGCCGGCAAAAAACCTACGGCGCTGCACAACAACTGTTCGGGGAAGCATGCCGGCATTCTCGCGCTGTGCACGACGATCGGCGCCGATACTGCGACGTACCTGGAGCCCGAAAATCCCGCGCAACGCTACATTCTGGAGTTTTGCGCGCGCATTACCGGCGACGATGCCGCAACTTGGCAGCTCGGCGTTGACGGCTGCGGCATTCCGGTGTACGCGACGAGCCTGCGCGCGGCGGCACGCTCGTTCGCGCGTCTCGCAACCCAAGATGGCGTGGACCTAGCGGACGCCGCGGCATTGCGCACGGTTCGCGATGCGATGCTGGCGTTTCCGGAGTACGTCGCGGGAACGGCGCAGCTCGACACGGAGCTGATGCGCGTCGGTGTCGGGAGCGTCGTGGCCAAGGCAGGCGCGGAAGGGGTTCACGGCGCGGGCGCGATCCCGCTCGGCTACGGCTACGCGGCCAAGGTCCTCGACGGAAGCTCCCGAGCGCGCGGTCCCTCAACGATCGCCGTGCTGCGCCACATCGGCATCCTCGATGAGGGAAAAGCCGAAGAGTTGGCACGTTTCGCCGCGCCGCCGGTGTATAATCGGGCCGGTGAAATCGTTGGACGGATCCGCGTATCTCCGCGCGCTTGACGAGCGCGTTTTAGTTTTCGACGGAGCCATGGGCACCCAGCTCATGGCGCTGGAGCTGTCCGCCGACGATTTTGGCGGCGCTCCCTATCACGGCTGCAACGAGGCGCTCGTCCTCACCCGTCCGGATATCGTTGCAGCGATTCACGAGTCGTACTTGGCTGCCGGCGCGGACGTCGTGGAAACCGACTCGTTTACCGGGTCGCGCCTGAAGCTTGGCGAGTACGGCCTGCACGAGAAAACCTACGAGATCAACTACTGCGCCGCCGAGATCGCCCGCCGAGCGTGCGACGCCGTTGCGACGGCACGCCACCCGAGGTTCGTCGCCGGCTCAATTGGCCCGACCGGGATGCTGATCTCGTCGTCGGATCCGACGCTTTCGAAGATCACGTACGCGGAACTGCGGGACATTTACGGAGAGCAGGTGCGGGCCCTCGTCGAGGGCGGCGCCGACCTGCTGCTGTTAGAGACGATGCAGGACCTGCTCGAGTTGAAGGCGGCGATCGCGGGAGCGCGGCGCGAGTTTGCGCGCGGATTGCGGCGGGTGCCGATTCAAGCCCAGCCGACCCTGATCAGCGAGGGGCGCATGCTGCTAGGCACCGACATTCGCGCGGTTTGCGCAACGCTGGATGCGCTGGACGTAGACGTCGTGGGCCTCAACTGCTCGACGGGGCCGGCGCAAATGCGCGACTCGATCCGGTATCTCTGTGAAAACGCGCGCGCCTTCGTGAGCGTGGTGCCGAACGCGGGACTGCCGCTGATGGGTCAGAGCGGCGAAACGATCTATCCGGAGTTGCCGGAGGAGCTCGCGCACGAGCTCGCGAGCTTCGTCGAGGACTTTGGCGTCAACGCGGTCGGCGGTTGCTGCGGCACCACGCCGCAACACATCAGCGCCCTGCGCGCTGCCGTGCAAAGCGTGGAACGCAAGCGCCGGGTCGTCGCCGAGCGCGCGGAAGAAGCGGCGTCGGCGATCACCGCGGTCTCGCTCGTGCAACAGCCCGCGCCTCTGATCGTCGGCGAGCGGATCAACGCGCAGGGATCGCGCCGCATCAAGCGGCTGCTCTTGGCCGAAGATTACGACGCGATCGCCCTGGTAGCACGCGAGCAGGTGGAAGGCGGCGCGCACGTTCTGGACGTCTGCTGCGCGTTGACCGAACGCGCGGACGAGGACGAGCAGATGCGCCACGTCGTCCGGCGCCTGGCGCAATCGATCGAAGCGCCGCTGGTGATCGATTCGACCGAGCCGAAAGTGCTCGAAACGGCGCTGCAAAACTACGCCGGCCGCGCCGTCATCAACTCGGTGCATCTTGAGTCGGGCCGCGCGAAGATGGATGCCGTCATGCCGCTCGCCCGCGAACATGGCGCCGCGGTGATCGCGCTGACGATCGACGAAAGCGGAATGGCGAAGACCGCAGCGCGTAAAGTGGAAGTAGCGCGCCGCATCTACGATATCGCCGTGAAGGAGTACGGCCTGCCGCCCGGCGCGCTGATCTTCGACGATCTCACGTTTACCCTGGCAACGGGCGACGCCGAGTTTCGCGATTCGGCCAAGGAGACGATCGAGGGAATCACGCTGATCAAGCGTGAGCTGCCGGGCGTTTTGACGTCGCTCGGCGTCTCGAACGTCTCGTTCGGATTGAAACCGGCGGCGCGCGGCGTGCTGAACTCGGTCTTTCTGCATCACTGCGTGCAGGCGGGTCTCGACTGCGCGCTCGTGCACGCCAAAGAAATCGTTCCCTACTTCGAAATCGACGCGGCCGTCCGGGAGCTCTGCGACGATCTCGTATTCAACGCCAGAGAAGACGCTCTCGCGCGGCTGATCGAGCACTTCGAGGCCAACGCCGGCGAATCGGCGGCCGACGCAACGATGGCGGAGGCGATCGAGGATCTGCCGATCGAGCAGCGCATCGCGCAAGCGATCTTGGGCCGGCGCAAGGACGGCATAGAGGCGAAGATCGACGAGGCCTTGGAGCAACGCACGCCGGTGCAGGTGCTCAACGAGATTCTCTTGCCTGCGATGAAAGAGGTGGGCGACCGCTTCGGTCGCGGCGAGCTCATCTTGCCGTTCGTCTTACAGTCGGCGGAGGTGATGAAGAAGGCCGTCGCCCACCTCGAGCAGTTTCTCGAGCGGCGCGCAGGCGCGACGAAAGGCACGGTGGTGCTGGCGACCGTTTTCGGCGACGTTCACGACATCGGCAAGAACCTCGTCCACACGATTTTGTCGAACAACGGCTACACCGTGCACGACCTTGGCAAGCAGGTGCCGATGAACGTGATTCTCGACAAGGCGGTCGAGGTGCAGGCCGATGCGATCGGCCTCTCCGCGCTGCTGGTCTCGACCAGCAAACAGATGCCGATCTGCGTCGAAGAGCAAGACTCCCGCGGTCTGCACTTTCCCGTGATCGTCGGCGGCGCGGCGATCAATCGCGACTTTGGGCGGCGTATCGCGATGCTGGACGACGGCGCGCGCTTCTTCGAGCCCGGCCTATTCTATGCGCGCGACGCGTTCGAGGGTCTCGAGATCGTCGACGCCCTCACGGGAGACGCAGCGCGGCGCGATGCGCTCCTCGAAGCGGCCAAACGCGACGCCGTTGCGGCGCAAGCGCGGCGCAGGCCCGCGGCGGTGACGCGGCCCGTTGCCGTTTCCGCCGTTAAGCAAGAACACGCCGACGTTCCCACACCGCCGTTTTGGGGGGCGCGCACGCTCGAGCCAACGCCGGACGTGCTCTGGCCGTGTTTCGATTTGCGCAGCCTGTACCGTCTGTCGTGGGGTGCGGCCAACGTCAAAGGCGGCGCATTCGAACGGCTGGTCGCCGACGAGTTCGAGCCGCGACTGCGCCGTTATCAGCGAGAGTCCATCGAAGACGGCACCTTACTGCCGCGCGCCGTCTATGGATACTTCCCGGCGGCCGGCGCGAGCGACAACGTCATTTTGTACGATCCTCGGGATCACCGAACGGAAGTCGCTCGCATGGAGTTTCCCCGGCAGGTCGGCGGCGAGCATTTGAGTTTAGCCGATTACCTGCGCGAACCGCAGGGCGGCGGTCCTTCGGACGTCGTCGCGCTGCAGATCGTTACGGTCGGCGAACGCGCGGCCGCGCGAATCGCGGCGCTGCAGTCTGCCGGCGAATACAGCGAAGCGTACTTTCTGCACGGCTTCTCGGTGCAATCGGCCGAAGCGCTGGCGGAGTATGTCCACCGCCATATCCGTGCCGAGCTCGGGTTACCCGAGGAACGCGGCAAGCGCTACTCCTGGGGCTACGGGGCATGTCCGGATTTGAGCCAGCACGAGATCGTGTTTCGCCTGCTCGACGCCACGAAGGCGATCGGCGTCACGCTAACGCCGGGCTTTCAGATCGTTCCGGAGCAATCGACCGCGGCGATCGTGATGCACCATCCGAAGGCCACCTACTTTAACGCGGCAGCAGTCCGGGAGCTCGCCGCCTCATAGCCCCGGTTCCCCTAGCAGGCGCTCGCGCGCCGCGGGCGTACCGTTTGGAACGATGACCGTCCGGACGATTCTCTACGTCGGCCTGGCCGTTGTGGCGGTGGTACTGATCGTGGCCTTGGTGCGCGCGCTGCCGCGCGATCGCTCGAGGCGACCGACTCCGCTATCGGCGGCGATCGCTATCGGCATCGGCTTCGTCACGAACTTCTTCGATACGCTCGGCATCGGATCGTTCGCGACGACGACGTCGCTCTTTAAGTTCCTGCGATTCGTTCCCGACGAACGCATCCCGGGAACGCTGAACGTCGGCCACGCGCTCCCCACGATCGCCGAAGCGGCCATCTTCATCGTCATCGTCGCGGTCGAGCCGCCGACGTTGATCCTCCTGATTCTCGCTTCCGTCATCGGTGCGTGGCTCGGCGCGGGCTGGGTGGCGCGCCTGCCGAGGCGCTCGGTGCAGATCGGTATGGGCAGCGCGCTGATCGCCGCCGCGGTGCTCTTCACTTTGAGCAATCTCAAGGGTAGTCACTTCGGCCTGAGCGGTGCGTCGCTGGGGTTGTTCGGAACGAAGCTCGCGATCGGCATCTTCGTGAGTTTTTGCCTGGGTGCGCTGATGACGATCGGTATCGGGTTGTACGCTCCGTGCATGATCTTGGTCAGCCTGCTCGGCATGAATCCGATCGCGGCGTTCCCCATCATGATGGGCTCCTGCGCATTTCTGATGCCCGTCGCAAGCCTGCGCTTTATCCGTTATAACGCGTTCTCGATGCGCGCCGCGATGGGGTTGACGCTCGGGGGCGTCCCGGGCGTGTTGATTGCGGCGTACCTCGTGAAGTCGCTGCCGTTGGTCTGGGTGCGCTGGCTCGTCGTAATCGTCGTGCTGTACGCCGCGATCACAATGCTGCGCTCGGCGCTAAACCGGCACCTCGAGCCGGTTGTAGACGAAACGGCCGCCGACCATCGTCGCGATGACGCCGTACTCTCGGTCCCAGAATGAAAGATCCGCGCGCGCCCCGCGCGTAACGCGACCCATCTCGGATTCGTGGCCGATGAGCCGCGCGGGCGCATGCGTGGCGGCGACAATCGCCTGAGCAAAAGGAATCTGAGCGTACGACATATAGTTGCGCAGCGCGTCGTCGATAGCTAAGGCGCTTCCCGCGATCGTGCCGTCCGCCGAGCGCATGACGCCGCCTTCCACTCGGTAACCCGGATCGGAGGCCGGCATGTTGTCGGTGACGAGCACGACTCGATCGCCGAGCGTGCGGTGCAGGATGTCGATCATCACCGGCGAGACGTGAAAACCGTCGCAAATGACTTGGACGAGCGTGCGGCGATCTTGAATGAACGCCGCCAAGAGCGATGGGTCGCGGTGGTCCAAGGGCGGCATGCCGTTGAAGGCGTGGGTCAGCGAACGAAAGCCTAGCCCGATGGCCAGCATGCCTTCGCGGTAGCGCGTCGCCGTGTGGCCCGCCGAACAAACGACGCCGTTGTCGAGAAAGACGCGTAGCGCGTCGCTCGCGCCGTCCACCTCGGGGGCCATCGTAACGAGCAGACACGCGCCGCGACAGGCCTCGATCATCTCCTTCGCGCGCTGCGCGCTCGCGGGCATCAACCATTCGTGGCGGTGAATCCGCCGAAACTTCGAGTTGAGAAACGGACCTTCGAAGTGAACGCCCAAGCAACGCGCGCCCTGCGGTGGCTCCTCTTCGAGCTCGTTCGCTGCTTCGACGATATCGGACGCGGCGTGCAGCATGGACTCCCACGGCGCCGTGATTACCCCCGCGACGAAGCCGGTCGCTCCCAGCCGCGCGTACGCCCGCGACACGACCGCGACCGCTTGCCCCTGGTCGCGGTTGAAGACGTACTCCTCGGCACCGTTGGTGTGGACGTCGATCAATCCGGGCGCGATGCTGCTGCCTTGGGGAAGGGGATAGTGGGCGTCGCCGTCGGCCGGAAGAACGTCCGCGATCCGCCCGTTCTCTATTGCGACGCGGCCGAACGTTGAGGTTCCGTCCCCAACCGCGATGAATGCCGGCCCAAGCAACATTGAGGTCTTCTCCTCTAACTGCGAATCAGCTAGCTGCGAATCAGCGCAAGTGCCTCATCGCGGTGTTGCTCCATCAGTTCGCGGGTATCGCCTTCGACGTTGAGCCGCAGCAACGGTTCGGTGTTCGACGGACGGACGTTCATCCACCAGTGCGGATACGAGATCGTTACGCCATCGAGGTGATCGATGTCGGCATCTTTATAGTGTTCCTGGATCTCCGCCAGCTTCGCGGGGATGTCGTT
>JAFAXS010000063.1 GCA_019240755.1 Vulcanimicrobiota bacterium | reverse complement strand
TTCCGGACTGGCCACGATGCTCGACGACGGCGGCTTTCATACGAGCACTTCTCCCCCGGCGTGGTCGAGGCTAAAACAGGGGACCAGACAAATCGAAAGTAAGCTTCGCGATCGGGAGGGGGCACTATGATCGGCGTTGCCACGCGGCTCGGCTTCGTCACCGTCGCGCTCACGATTGCTTGCGGTTGCGGCGGCACGCAGCAGGGCCCGTTTCCGCGGCCGCAAGCCGGCAGCGCTTCAACGCCGTTGCCGGGCGACAGCGTGTCGCGCGGTGCCTCGAGACCCCTCGCGCGCAGTCTCACCAGCCAGCCCCTGCTGTACGTCGCTAGCGACTACCCCGACTCCGTCGACATCTTCCCGCTCACGGGGCCGAATCAGAAGCAGATCGGCTCGATCACCAACGGCATCCGTGGCCCGTGGGCTTTGAGCGTCGACCACAACAATTCGCTCTACGTCGCTAACACCGCGAACGAGACCGTGACCGTCTACCCTTATGGCTCCTCGACGGCATCGATGACGTACTCGAGGGGAGTGCACCACCCAATGTATGCGCTGGCCGATTCGGCTGGGCACGTGTTCGTGTCGGGCGTTGAATCCGGAGACCACCATCGGGGGCATGTCGTCGAGTTCAACGCCGGCAGTAGCGTGCCGATCGCGAACGCGCTCCTAGGATCCGAGGTGGACGGCATCGCTCTGGACGCGCAGGGCAATCTCTATGCGGCATACCGGCACAAGGCCACCAACAACGCTTCTATCGCCGAGTTTGGGTCTGGCCTTAGCAATAAGCGAAATCTGGGCATGACGATCGACCAACCGCAAGGACTGCTCGTCGATAACGCCGGGAACATCGTCGTCGTGGAGTCGGCGGCCGATGCTATCGACGTCTTCCCGCCGGGAGCGACGACGCCGTCGCTGAGGCTCGTCTTCTCGACGGCGCATGGCGCGAACCTCGCGCAACTGGCGATGCAGGATAGCGAGACGACGCTGTGGGTCTCGTCGGAAGGCGGAGCCGTTTACTCGATGCCCTATCCGCTCACGCCCAGCACGGTGCCGACCGAGTACGAGGAGATCGCAGGGTACGGAAACGGAATCGCAGTCACCCATTGAGCAATTCGTGAAAAATATGTGCGAGCGGTGCGGGCGCGCGCTCGAGGGTGCGGACGACGCGCGGGCGTGCTCCTATGAGTGTACGTTTTGCGTCGAATGTTCGAGGGCGATGGAACTGCGCTGCCCGAACTGCGGCGGCGAACTGAAGACGATCCCTACATCACGGTAGGTCGACCCGATACAGGTGCGCTCCGTCGATCGTCAACGTTTGCGGACGGCCTTGCGCGTAGTCGCCGAATGAGGCGGTCGACGTATCGGCCTCAAACGTTCCGTTCGCTGATGGTACGAGCGGGTCGACCCCGTCCAGCGTGAGCCGGTTCTTGACGATAACGACGCGCGTGATCTCCGGCTGCCCGAAGTACGTGTTCTCGTAGCGCCCGGTCAAGGCGTTCCAACTCGACGGATAGCTGAACGTGCGCGGTCCGTCGTAGCGATCGCCGGCGTACCACACGGGGCCATAGTTCATTTCCACGACGTTGCCCTTGGCGTCGCGCCCGAACGAGAGTAAGAACCACGTGAAGCGATAATCGTCGGCCCAAAAGAGATCCGGCCCGCGAGGATAGAGCGCAATTGCTTTTCCCGCGTCCATTAGAACGAGCCGGTGCGCCTCTGCCGTCACGCGCAACGTCGAGCCGTCCGGGGCCGCGTACTTGCCGGCGTACTGCTGGGGGCGTTCCACGTAGGCCGGATCCGGGAGCGCGGGAGGTTCCGGAAGCGTTTTACCGAGTTGCTGCGCGCGCAGCACCCGCATCGCGTACAGCACGATCGCGCAAGGATGCAACGGCGCCTCGACGAGGTTCGCGAAGCTGATGACGCCGAAGCCGCGCGTCAGGTTCATCTGCATGCACGCAGTGTAGCCGGAAATGCCGCCGGTATGCCCGATCAGATGGTCGCCGTTGCTATTGAAGATCGCAAGGCCGTAGCCGTAGGCCCTGTAAAAATCCGGCGCTTCGGGCAACTCCACGCCCGGTGAGCCGGCGGGTCTGCCGTCGTTCAAGCGATCCGCGGTCGTCATCGCGCGAAACGTTGCCGGCGTCAACAGCTGCGTGCCGCCGGACGTCTGCGCGCCGTCGAGATAGAAGCGCATGTAACGCGCCATGTCTTCCGGCGTGGAGAGCACGGAGCCGGCCGGATCCACGAAGTCGATGGGCGGCGACGCGACGAGCGGCGGATGGAGCGGCGCCGGACGGTCGTTCTCGAGAAACTGGTAGCCGACCGCCGCCGTCGCCAGAGCGTCGGGCGTAAAGACCGGCGAGCTGTCGCGCATTCCGAGCGGTTCGAAGACGTGCTTTACGACCGCATCCGACCACGGCACGCCCGCGACCGCCGCGAGGATGGCGCCCGCGGTGGCGTATCCGTCGTTCGAGTACGACCACGAGGCTCCGGGACGAAAGATCGTGTGCGCCTGACGCAGTGCGACGAGGTCGTAGAGATAGCCGACCTCGGATGCGTAGTCGTCCGGTAGCCCGGCGGTGTGCGAGAGCAGCTGATGAACGACGATCGGCGTGCCTTCGCTGTTGATCGAGAACCACGGCAGGTAGCGCGAAACGGGCGCGTTGAGATCGAGCCGGCCCGCGTCCGAGAGCGAGAGCAGGCTCAGCGAGGTCATGGACTTGGTGATCGAGCCGATAGCGAAGCGCGTCTGCGGCGTAACCGGCTGACGCAGCTCCACGTTGGCGTACCCCAACGTGATGACTCGCAGCGTGCGATGACGGTCGGTAATCCCGATGGAGAGACCGGGCGTACCCTGATATTGCATCGCGGCGGGAGCGTACGAGGCGATCTTTCCCAGCGCCGCGTCAAGCGTCGCCGGCTTCGCCGCCGCGGGACGCTCCGCGAGCGCCGTTATGGCGATGGCCGTCAGCGCTAGAGCGATGAAGCGTCCCACAATAGCGCAATACTAGAGTAGGCGGCCTGCAAAAAGCCTTCCGGCGTGAAACGTTCCTTTTCGCCCGGGGGTTAAGCTCCGTACCATGGCACGCATCTACGACAACTTCGCCGATACATTCGGCAACACGCCCTTGGTCAGGATTCCGCGACTGGGCGGGGGTCTGCCCGCGACGCTTTTGGTGAAAATGGAGTCGTTCAACCCGGCGGGCTCGGTGAAGGATCGCATCGGGATCGCCATGATCGAAGCGGGAGAGCGCGACGGTAGGCTCCTTCCCGGAATGACGATTCTGGAGCCGACCAGCGGCAACACCGGCATTGCGTTGGCCTTCGTGGCAGCTGCGAAAGGCTATCCGTTGATCTTGGTGATGCCGGATACAATGACGATCGAGCGGCGGAGCTTGCTCAAGGCGTACGGAGCGCAAGTCGTCCTAACGCCCGGCGCGCAGGGGATGCCCGGCGCCGTTGCGCGAGCGAATGAGATTCTCGCGGCCGCGCCGAGCAAGTATTTCATGCCGCAGCAGTTCGAGAATCCCGCGAATCCGCAAATTCACCGGCGAACCACCGCCGAAGAGATTTGGCGCGATACGGACGGCGCCGTCGACGTCGTGATCTCGGCGATCGGAACCGGCGGCACAATCACCGGCGTCGGTGAAGTGCTCAAGTCGCGCAAGCCGGAGATCAAGGTGATCGCCGTGGAGCCCGAGGGCTCGCCCGTCCTCTCCGGCGGAAAGCCCGGCCCGCACAAAATTCAGGGCACGGGCGCCGGGTTCGTTCCCAAAGTGCTCAACACCGCGATATATGACGAGGTCATCCGCGTTTCCGATAATGACGCGATCGCGACCGCCCGGCGATTGGCTCGCGAGGAGGGCATGCTCGTCGGCATTTCGACCGGTGCGAATGTTTTTGCCGCGCTCGCCGTGGCGGCACGCAAAGAATCGGCCGGAAACACAATCGTGACCTTCGCTTGCGACACCGGGGAGCGCTACTTGAGCAATCCCGTCTTCGCCGAGCAGGCAGCGACGATCGTCGAGCCGGCGCTGGTTTGAGCGATCCGCTCCTTGTTGAGGTAACCCGCGGAGATCGCGTCGAGTCCGTGCACTGCGTCGCCGCCTGCGTGGTGGACACGCGCGACGCCGTGCTGTACCAGGCCGGCGACATTGAGGTCCCGGTATACCTGCGCTCGTCCGCCAAGCCGTTCATCGCAGCGGCGATCGCGCGATCGGGCGCGGTGGCGCGCTTCAATTTAGCGCCGCGCGAGATCGCCGTGATCGCGGCGTCGCACTACGGCGAACCCTTTCACTTGGATGCCGTCGAGTCCATACTCGACAAGATCGGTATGGACGCCGCCGCTTTGCAGTGCGGCGCGCACTGGCCCTACGACGAATCCGCGGCGGCCGCGTTGCGGGCCGCCGGCAAAAAACCTACGGCGCTGCACAACAACTGTTCGGGGAAGCATGCCGGCATTCTCGCGCTGTGCACGACGATCGGCGCCGATACTGCGACGTACCTGGAGCCCGAAAATCCCGCGCAACGCTACATCCTGGAGTTTTGCGCGCGCATTACCGGCGACGATGCCGTAACTTGGCCCCTCGGCGTTGACGGCTGCGGCATTCCGGTGTATGCGACGAGCCTGCGCGCGGCGGCACGCTCGTTCGGGCGTCTCGCAACCCAAGATGGCGTGGACCTAGCGGACGCCGCGGCATTGCGCGCGGTTCGCGATGCGATGCTGGCGTTTCCGGAGTACGTCGCGGGGACGGCGCAGTTCGACACGGAGCTGATGCGCGTCGCTGTCGGGAGCGTCGTGGCCAAGGCAGGCGCGGAAGGGGTTCACGGCGCGGGCGCGATCCCGCTCGGCTACGGCTACGCGGCCAAGGTCCTCGACGGAAGCTCCCGAGCGCGCGGTCCCTCAACGATCGCCGTGCTGCGCCACATCG
>JAFAXS010000044.1 GCA_019240755.1 Vulcanimicrobiota bacterium | reverse complement strand
GGCGGCTCGCGCCGCGGACGGCTTGAGTAGCAATCCGTTCGAGCGCTTCAAGCTGGCGCTGATCGCCGGCGCCGTCGCGCTGTGCGGGGGCAGTCAAACTGCCGGCGTCGCGCTGCTGGAACTGGGCCTCTTCGCCCTCTGCTCGCTGGGCGCGTTCGCCGCGCTGTGGCTCGTCGCGCGAATCCTCTGGTCCTTCGACTCCGCGCAGGACAAGCTCTAGGCGACGGTGGATCAGCACGCCTTTCTGGAGGACGCGATCGAGCGCTACGGCAAGGCGGCCTATAACTACGCCTATCGTCTAACGCGCAACGACGCCGACGCCCGCGACCTCACGCAGGACGCGTTCGTGCGGGTCTATCGGGCGTGGCGCAGCTTCAAGCCCGGGACGTCCTTCCGGTCGTGGATTTACCGAATTCTGACGAACCTGCATCGCGACGAACTTCGGCGGCGCAAAGGACGTTATCCGGAAGAACTACCTAGTGATGACGACCCGGGCGGGCGCAACGGGCGGCCGCTCGCCGTCGAACCGATCGAAGAGTATGTAGATGGCTATCTTAGCGAACCAGTCTCCCGCGCGCTCGCCGCACTGCCGGCCGAGCAGCGGCGCATTTTGCTGTTGGCGGACATCGAAGACCTTAGTTATCAGGAGATTGCGGGAATCGTCGGCTGCTCGATCGGCACGATTCGGTCGAGACTTCATCGTGCACGGGGTCAACTGCGGACGCTCGTGACGCGCTACTCGGAGCAACGGCCATGAATCAACACGCTAGCCTCGATCAGCTGGTCGACTACATCCACGGCGAGCTCGCGCCGGCGGACGACGCCTTCGTGCACGCGCATCTATCGGAGTGCTCGGAGTGCGCGCGAGCGTACGATCGCGAGGTGTCGCTCACCGCTCGCCTGCGGGAAGTTGCCCAAGCGCAAGAACGCGAGCTGCCCGATAGCTGCGTGCGCGCGATCCGCGCCGCAGCGCAAGCGCCGGCGCGGCCGTCGCTGTGGCACATGCCGCAGTTGCTTCGGCCGCTCGCGGCGATTCCCGCAGCGCTGATCGTCGCCGCGGTGCTGTACGTGGGCCTGGCACATCGAGGCGCGGCGCCGGCGCATGCGATCGACGCGCTCTCCTACGTGCACCATCACACCGCGGTCACGGCGGCCGCACCATTTTCCGACGACACGCCGATACCGGCCGTATTGACGGCCGAAACGACCCGTGAGGACCAGAGTACGGATGCGACGCCGTAGCGTCGTCGCGGCGCTGGCGCTCGTGGTAGCGCCGGCGATTCTACCCGCGGCGAATGAGTCGCCGGCGGCGCTAATTGGCCAAGTGGTGGCCGCGCCGTCCACCGTGTCGTATACCGGCATCGTCGCGGCCGTCCGCATCGGGAATCAACGATCGGAGGCGTCGGTCTATCGCGTGGAACATCGGGCGCCGGATCTGACGCGCCGCAACTATAGCGCCCCGGCCGCGTTGATGGGCGACGCGATGGAGTCCAAAGGCGACGTAGTGTATGCCATCGATCCCAAACGCCGGCGCATTGTGGAGACCCAGAACGGCGCGCTCGACGACCGCGTGGCGTACGACAACTCCTATGCGCTGCTTCTGCAGAACTACCGTCTGATTGCGAAGCCGGACGAAACGTACGTGGGCCGCAGCGTCGCGGTGATTTCGTTGGTGAACAAGTACACCGGCAAGGCGACGATGCTACTGCGCATTGACCGGCAAACCAAGGTCGTGCTCGACAAGCAACAGTTCGCCACCGACGGCTCGTTCGTCAGCGAGATGCATTTCGAACAGTTCGACTCGAGCGCGCCGCCCGAGAGCGACTTCGCGCTCCCGAAGGGATACCAAGTCGTCCAAGGCCCCACATATGCGCCGCACGCGGCCGATCCCCAAATGGCGGCGCGCAGCGCCGGCTTTGCGGCGGTCGAGCCGAAGGCCTTAGCCGAGGGCTTCGCGCCCGTCGAAGGGAGCCTGATCGAGCTGCGCGGCGTGCGCACCTTGCACGTGCTCTACTGCGACGGCATTCGAACGGTCTCGCTCTTCGAGAACACGAGTTCCAGCGCGCTCGATACGACCGGCCTCACGACCACCTCGGCCACGAACGTCGGCGGGCGCAGCGCGGAGTACGCCGAGGACGGCGCGACCGCGCTACTCGCCTGGAGCGATGCGAGCCTGCACTACGCGCTCGTGGGCGAGCTCACGCAAAACGAACTGCGAAGGATCGCCGCGTCCATTTCGCGTTGACTCTGGGTGTGCCACCCTCGCTAATTCTCAGGTTAATCGCTCGGGCGGCACACCCACTCGCCATTCTTAGGCGAACGCTCTAGTGCGCTAGAGCTTGATGTTGGCCGTGAAGTAGAACTGCAGCGGCGTCTTATACGAGCCGTTCAACGCCGTCACGATTGCCGGCCCCAGCTGCGGTTCGTACGGATACTTCCGGAACGGCTGGATCTGCGATCCCGGATTGCCCGGAGGATTCACGATCGCGCCCGGCGTCCCGTAGGGCGCCACGGGGTAGACCGTTCCCTCCAAGTTATTGTACGAGCAGATGTTGCCGTCGCTGAACGTCCACGGCTCCTTCGAGCCACCCCAACAGTAGTTCACGATGTTCGTGATCTGCCCGACCACCTGAATGCGCGGGCTCACGTCGTACGAGAGCTGCATGTTGGCGATCAGTTCGTTCGGTTCCGTGAACGCGCCGATCGGATCGTACACGCCCGTGAACGGATTGGGAATGTCCACGACGTTCGTGCACGTTGACGCGTCGTAACGATCGCCTGTCGCCGTGAGCGGCCTGCAACCGCTAGCGGGATCGATGCCGGCCTCGGTGAGCGGAATGCCGTACTTGCTGCCGCCCTGGAACTGCAGCGATGGGGTGACGGCAAACTTCTGATGCCGGTAGTTGACCAATAACGTCCCGACGTACGGTGAGCCGAAGCCCTGCGCGGCGAGGCCGAGCGAACCCGGGAACGTGTCGTAGGTCGGGAAGTTCTGCGCCGTGTTCACGAGTGCTTGCGGCGCCGCGAGCCAATACGGGTTCGCGATGTCGCCGTGCGGACATCCGCCGCCCGGCAGACCCGCGACCGGCGTGCCGCCCGACGTATAACACGCGTTCGCCGTCATTCCGTTGGTCGTAGAGCCGCCGCACATCGTGTTGATGGCACCCGGATGCGTCGCACAATACTTCGTGTACGCGTTATACTGCGCGATCGAGTTGTTGATCGGCGCCAGGACGGTCGAGCCGGAAGCGCCGGCCGCGATGGGGCCGTAGTGAACGTACGAGTTGGTATACGCGAACGAGAGCAGTCCCGAGAAGCCGTCGCGCGAGAAGTCGCCCTTTTGCATCTGGAACTCCACGCCTTGGCTGCGCTGGCTGCCGACGTTCAGGCCGGAGACGAACCCGTTTTGCGGGATCAGGAAGAACTGCTGGATTTGGTCCTGCGTCTGCCGCAAGAACGGCGTCAGCTTGAACGACCAGTCGGTGTTCTTGAACCGGTGCTCCCACGAGATGTCGTAGTTGATCGAGGTCGGCGGCAGGATCGGATATCCCGGGCTGTTGCGGCCGAACTGCAGGAAGTGCGACCCGATGTAATCCGCGAGATCCTCCTGGCGCGTGTTGTACTGCTCGAAAGCGGTGTTGGGCGCTTCCGTGTAGCGGCCGTACGAGAACCGGAAGACGTCGTTCGGATTCGAGGTATATGTGCCGGCAATACGCGGCTGGTAGATGTTGTAGGTGAAGTTCGCCGGAACGTTCTGCACGTTGGCTGTGTGGAAGCCCTTGGGGCACGCGGCGGCAGGCGTAGGATTCGGTTGCGGTGCCCCGGTTAGGTTGTTGACACAATTATCGAGGTTGTACGCATTGAACCAGAACTGACGCGCAAGCGGACCGCCGGCGCCGAGCGGCGGAACGAGCGTGTTTTGGCCGACGAAGCCGAAGCTGTCGAGCCGCACGCCCAGGTTCAACAGCCACCGGTCGTTCGGGCGGAACTGGTCGGTGATCGATGCGCCGTAGAAGTTCGGGATCGTGCCGCTATAGGTTCCGTTGAGGCCGTTTTCCGAGACTAGGTACGTGCAGGCGCTGCCGGCTTGCGGCTTGCCCGGGATCGGGCACGAGTTGCCGACTGAGCCGACGGAGTACCCGGGCGCCAGCGGGATCGTGTTTGCATGACAGTTTACGACGGTGCTTCCGCTCGCACTCGGATTGTAGCAGTAGCCGCCGTACGGATCCGACGCGTTGACGACGTTGGCGAAGTTGCCCTCGGCGCCGAGGTTGTAAAAGCCGTTGTTGTCGCGGACGATCCGCGCGGTCGTATACGAACCGGCGACGGTCAACAGGTGCTGTTCGCTGATCTGGTCCTGGAACTCCAGGCTAAGGCCGCGCGTGTGCGTGCTCAGCTCGTAGTCGGGCGCAAGATTACAGTAGAAATAGCAGAAGCTGATGTTGTAGGGTGCGTTGAGGAACCAGTCGCTGTAGAACGTGAAGCCGTAGAGACGCAAGAATGCCGACGATCCGAAGTTCTTCGTGTATTGGACCTTCGTGATCACCGTGTCGTTAAACGAAGTGTCGGGATTGCCGGGCGGTATCACGTTCGGATTCGTCGGCGAACCCGTGTTGACGCCGCTCGGGAAAGCGTATGGTCGAACGCAGTTCCCCAGCGCGTTGAGCGCCGAAGCGCTGAACGTCTTGCCGACCGACGATCCGCAGCCCCACGAGTAGGTATTGGTAAACGTCACCGGGACTGAACTGCCGAACGGGACGGCGCCCAGGGTAGCCAGCGTCGCGCCGTTGACCGCGTACATGCACGCCGCGCCCGATTGCGCTGCCGCTCCCGTGCAGTACGGCGAGGCGAAGGTGGCGGCGTTGTAATACTCCTGGTTTCTCAGCGCTTCGTCGGTGTAGAGCAGCTGGACATCGTCGCGGCCCGCGTCGTTACGATGCGGGATTCCGATGTGGAAGTTGACGACGGTATTGCGGCCGTAGATCGTCGCCAGCCCGACCTGTGCGTCGTTGTTTACGTAGTTGATCGGTCCGAGCGGAAAGTACGCGTTGCCGACGTTGCCCCAAAAGAGCGACCAGCCGGGCGCGAACGGCCTCCCGTACGGACCGCCGACGAAGCCCATCACGGGGCCGAGCCAGTTATCGTACTCCGAGCCGTTGTTGTTGTTGATGTAGTTGAACGACTGATTCAGGCCCGCCATGCCGAAGTAGTACGAGAACAGACGATCCGGCGTGGAGCCGCCGACTTCAACCGCCGCGCGGTGATAGAAGGCGGGCGTACCGACGCCGAGCGAGCCGGTCGCATAACCCGGAAACGTTCCGCTCTTGATGACTTGGTTGACGAAACCGGAGAGGCCTTGGCCTTCCGAGTTTGCCGGGTTCGCGCCGGTGTAGACCTGGACTTCGGCGTTGCCGAGCGTCGACGCCGAGCTCGATGCATAGTTGTCGAACGAACGGTTGACGGGAACGCCGTCGAACTCGTAGCCGACCTGATCGTAGTCGCCGCCGCGAATGTTGATCGTCGCGTAGTATCCCGTTTGGTTCGGAATGACGTACGCGCCGGGAACCGTCGAGATTGCGGAATAGGCCTGATTGATCAGGCCGCCGCCACCGAGCGCGGCCGTTGCCTGCTGCGTGGAAGCGTTGATCGAATAAATATCAGACGTCGTGCCGGATTTGACCAGCGCGCCGCCTGCCGCCGACGTGACGCGTGCAATCGTCTTAAGCGCCTTGGGCATCCGCACCGCCACGGACTGAACCGTGTCGGCGAAGACCACCTGGCCTGGAACGCTCGTCGGCTGATAGCCGCTCTTGGTCACGCTCACGGTATACGTGTCGGGGCCAAGAGTGAGAAATGAAAAGTGCCCCGCTGCATCGGTCGTCACAGTCGCGGTTTGCGACGGACTCGCAGCGGTCACTTGGGCTCCCGCAATGGGAGCCGAGGTTTCGGCATCGACTATGGTACCGGTCAGACCGCCCGTGACGCTGGCCAGAACCCATGTTCCCTGACCTGCGAATAGCGCGAGCAGCGCCGACACGATACCGAGCCGCCGAAGTGCTCTCAGCATCATTTGGTAGCTCCTATCTATATTCTATTGTCAAATCGAGAGCCGCTGACTTTGGCTCTCACTGTGGACCTTTCGTGTGGGCAGTGGGCGGTCCTGGAAGCGTCCGCAGTGCGTCGTCGAGCTTCGCGCGGATCCCGCGTGGAATGTCGCTGAGCTCCGTGACCGCCGCCGGCGCCTCGCGCGCGTCGTGCGCTACGGCGATCACGGCGATCGACGTGGCCAGCGCGCCGACCTCGTAGCCGCCCTCGAGCACGTACGCGACCGCGCCGTCGCAGTGCTCCTCGGCGACCCCCCGGATGGCCGCCGCGACCGGCGCTGCCGCCTCGGCCCCGACGCCGAGATCGCCGACCCGGTCGCCCGCCACGTAGTCGAATCCCGCGCTCACCAGAATCACGTCGGGGCGAACCGCGGCCGCCACGGCCGGCAACAGGGCTGCCCAAACCGCGACGAAGGCGGCGGTCTCCACACCGCCGGCCGGAAGCGGAACGTTGAGCACGCAGTCGTCGCCGCGGCGGTAGCTGGCCGTGCCCGTTCCGGGATACGCGGGGTAGGCGTGCGTCGAGACGTAGGAGAGGCCGTTCCCCGCGACCGCCTCCGTGCCGTTGCCGTGATGGTAATCGAAGTCCACCACGAGCACTTTGCCCGGCGTGGCAGCTTGGAAGGCGCGTGCCGCGATCGCCACGTTGTTGAACAGGCAAAATCCCATGCCGCGGTCGGGCTCGGCATGATGTCCCGGCGGTCGAACGAGCGCGAAGACCGCCGCGCGTTGCGCGACCGCCGCCTCGAGCGCGACGAGGGCGCCGCCGGCCGCGCGCCGAGCGGCGCGCAACGACGAGGCGTCCACGACGGTGTCGCCGGTGGAGAGGTAGCGCGCGCGGCCGACGCCCGCCAGCGCCTCGACCTCGCGCTCGATCAGCGCAACGTACCGCGACGAGTGAACGCGCTCGATCTCCGCATCGGTCGCGTCACGCGCGGCGATCTCTTCCTTTAGAACTCGGGCGTCGCGGAGGCGAGCGGCGACGGCCTCAACGCGTTCGGGGCGTTCGGGGTGCGCGACGCCGCGCAGGTGCTCCGCGTAGAGCGGGTCGGTGACGAACTTCAGCCGGAATGCTTGGCGGGGGCATGGCACGTGTCCGACGCGGACTTGCGGACCTTATCGTAATCCGACGTGCCCTTTTTCATCATCGGCAACAGCCGTTTGTATGCCGCTACGGCCTTCGTGCACTGATTCGATCCGGCGTACGATCTCGCCGCGATATAGAGCAGCGTGGGGTTCTGGTCGAGAAAACCTTTCGCCGCGCGATCGAGCGCGTCGAAGATCTGCGCCGCTTCCTTATAATTTCGCAGCTCGAAGTCGGCGCCGGCGACGCAGCCGAGCGTCACCGGATTGCGCTGAATCTCGAAGCTCTTTCCGCACGCGTCGCGCGCGCCGGAGTAGTCGTGAACGCGCGAATAGGCCTGTCCCAACAGCGCGAAGCCCTGCGCATCGGGCGAGACCTGCGTGTAGTGCTTAAAGTAACTGATGCTGTCGGAGAGCTTGCCCGTGGCCATCGCAACTTGCCCCAAGCCCAGCAGCGCACCCCCATTGTTGGGATCGAGCGCCAGCGCCGCGCGCCACTGCGTGACTGCGGGGCCGTACTGCCGTTGCTGTGCGAGGTAATCGCCGTAGGCGACGAAGCCTGCCGGCACCTTCGGGAACTGATTGACGATCTGCTGGAAGATCGCTTGGCCCTGTGCCTCCTTCTTTTCTTGAACGAAGTACGACCCTTTGCGGATCAGGATCGCGACCTTCTGATCGTCGGTTGGGGCGGCGACGACCGCGTCGTCGTACGCCTGGGCTGCGCGCAGGTCGTCGTGCTGGCGCGCGTAGAGGTCGGCCTTGAAGACCAGCGCCTGAACGCTGCGCGGATCGATCGCCAGAGCGCGCTGGATTGTCGCGACCGCCATCGGAATGTTGTCTTGATCGGCGTACGTCGTCGCGATTTGATAGAGGGGCGCCACGTCTTTCTGGTTGAGCGCGAAGGCCGCCTCGAACTGCGCGCGCGCATCGTCGTAGTGCTGCTCGGAGGCGTAGACGCTGCCGAGCGTCATCAGCGCGCCCGGCTCGTTCTTGTTGAAGGTCACGGCGCGCTTGGCGATCCGTTCCGCATCGCTGAAGCGATTCTCGCGAATGTAAACGTCCGAGAGCTGCGCCAGCACGCCGAGGTTGGTAGGATCGAGGTTCGAGGCCTGCTCCAAGTCGTAGGTCGCCGCGGTTGCGTTGCCGAGCTGCTCCTCGGCGAACCCGTCGTAGTAGTAGACCTGCGCCGTTTTGTCGCCCATCTGTAGCAAGTGCTGCGTATACTGCAGCGTGATGTCGGGCCGGTTGACCTGGAGATACTCGGCGGCCAGCTGCGCCATCGCCAGTTGATCGCTGGGATTCGCCTTGAGCTTGGCGATCAAGCGCGGGATGGCGACGCTTGCCGGCTCCGGACTCGCGGTTGGAAGAACCGACGGCGAGGGCGACGGCGTCGGCGACGCCTTCTTTCCGCCGAAGAGCGGGGCCGCCAGCGACGGCGAGGTGGTCGTCGCCGCACCACCGATGGCGCAAGCGAGTGCGATCAAGGCAATGAGTCCGAAGCGTTTCAAGTGGCGTTTCCTTTAGCTTTTTCGATCAAGTTTGTCAGTTCGGGAACGATGCGAAACGCATCGCCCACTACGAGCAAGTCCGAGAACTCTCCGATCGGCGCGGCTCCATCCTTATTGATGGCGACGATCGCACCCGACGAACGCATGCCGACCTTGTGTTGGATCGCGCCCGAGATTCCGACGGCGATATACAAGTTCGGCGTTACGGTCTTCCCGGTTTGGCCGATTTGCAGGCTGTACGGCACCCAGCCGGCGTCGGCAGCCGCACGCGATGCGCCGACCGCGCCACCCAATGCACGAGCTAAGGGCTTCAACAACGTTTCGAAGGGTTCCGGTCCGCCGAGCCCACGCCCGCCTGCGACGACGACCGGCGCCTCTTCCAACGCCAGCTCGCCGGTGCCTTCCTCGACGTCGTTGTCGATTGCCGCGGCGTAGCTGCGCCGCGCCGTTGGAAGCTGCTCTATCTTCGCCGTGCCGCCGCTTGCTGCGGCCTGGAAGGCATTGGGGCGCACCGTTGCAATGCCGAACTCGCCGGGCCGCAGCGCGCACCTCGTCGTGATCGCGCCGCCGAGCTTCGGCGAGACGCACACGACGGATTCGCCCGCAATCTCGAAGTCTACGACGTCGGCGACGATCCCGGCACGCAACTTGACCATCAAACGGCCGGCAATGTCGCGGCCGGAGAGCGTGTTGGGAATCAAGATCAACGACGCGCCCACGAGCGACGCCGCGGCCTCGAGATAATCCACGACCGGATCGAGCAGAAATGCGTCAACCTGCGAATCTTCGTTGCAGTAGATTGCGTCGAGCGGATAGGGCGCGAGCTGCTGCGCGATCGCGCCCGCGCCGGATCCCACGACGACGGCGCACGCCTTGCCCCCCAGCGAATCGGCGAGCGTGCGCGCCTGCGTTGCCAGCTCGAACGTCACCTTGCGCGTCGCACCCTGACGGTGCTCGGCGTACACGAGAACGTTCTTCATTATACGAACTTCCGCTCGCGTAAGAAGTCGAAGATTGCGGACGCGCCGGCGGCGGCGTCGGGCGCTTCGACCGTCTTGCCTTGACCGCGCGCCGCGGGCGGCGCAAAGCTCTCGATCTCCGTCTTGGAGCCGTCGCTGCCGACGGCTGAGTCGAGGGAGAGCTCGGCGAGTCCGATCGAGGCGATCGCCTTTTTCTTCGCTCCCATAATGCCTTTGAGCGAGGCGTAGCGCGGCTCGCCGAACGTCAACGCGGTTGTGAGCAGCGCCGGCAGCGGCGCCCGCACCGTCTGATAGCCGACGTCGGTTTCGCGTTCGATCGTGAGCGTTCGGTCCGCAAGCTCGATCTTGCGCGCATTGGTGATGCAGGGCAACCCCAGATGTTCCGCCAGCGCTCCGGGCACGGCGCCGGTGCTGCTGTCGTCGGTCAAGCCGCCGACGATGAGAAGATCGAACTCCAAGCGCCGCAATGCATGCGCCATGGCATACGCAGTGGCCCACACGTCGCTGCCCTCGAGCGCGGGATCGCTCAGCACGGCGGCGTCGTCGGCGCCCATCGCGAGCGCGCGTCGCAGCGTCTCCTTGAGGGCGTCGGGCGCCATCGAAAAGATCGTGACGCGCGTATCGCCGCCGACGCGCTCCTTTAATTGAAGGCCCGCCTCGAGCGCGTACTCGTCGTAAGGATTGAGCACCGTCTCGACACCGGTACGGACGAGCCTCTTGGTTTGAGGGTCGATCTTCTTCTCGGCGTTCGGGTCCGGAACGAGTTTCATCGTCACCACGATCTTCACGTGGCTGTAGCGACCTCCGTAAGAACGGGGGAAAGTGCGGCACAGCTTCGGGAAGGGCGGCTGGTCGCTCCTGCGAAGGGGCTCCGCATGCGACGACTCGGGATAATTCTCGCCGGCTTCTGCATCCTCACGGCGCGGGGCGTTGCGGCGGAAACCTTCGTCGCCAAACCGCCGCTGGCGACGCAGAACCGCCCGGTTCTGCTTTCATTAGATGCTTCAGGCGCGGCGGACGGCATCATTCGCGTGCACGAACGCATCCCGGCGTCGCGCGGTGACTTTACGGTCGTCTACCCGAAGTGGATTCCCGGCGAGCACGGCCCGACGGGCCCGCTGAGCGATCTGGCGGCATTGCGAATCTCCGCGCACGGAACGGCGCTGGACTGGCGGCGCGATCCGGTGGACATGTACGCCTTTCACGTGAACGTGCCCGGCGGAGCGGATTCGATCGACTGCGACTTCGACGTGCTCATGAACGCGACGGGCGACGTGATGTCGACACATTCGCTCGCCGTGCTGAACTGGAATCGCGCGCTGCTCTATCAAGACGGCATCGACTCGCACCATTACTTCGTGCGGCCGTCCATCGTGTTGCCCTCGGGCTGGGATTTCGCGACGGCGGTGCGCGATCCGGTGCGCGAGGGGAACCGCGTGAGCTTCGCCGTCACCCCGCTTAACATGCTGGTGGACTCGCCACTCGACGCCGGACGCTACGTGAAGAAATGGGACCTCTGGCGCGAAGGTTCCGCCTTCGTGCAGCTCGACGCATTTGCGGACTATCCGCAAGATCTCGACATGCCGCCGGAGATGCTCAAGGCCTACGAGCGCGTGCCCGCCGAGGCGTTTGCGATGTACGGCTCGCGGCACTTCGCCGACTATCACGCGCTGCTGACGCTGAGCGATGCCGTCGGCTTCGAGGGCATCGAGCACCATCAATCGAGCGACAATCGCGCCTCCGACGATTTCTTGACGAGCGCCGAAGAAGCGCTGTCGGGCGGAGATCTGGTGACCCACGAGTTTTCGCACTCCTGGAACGGCAAATACCGTCGCCCCGCCGACTTGACGACGCCGAACTTCCAGGTGCCGCAGCAGACCGACCTGCTGTGGGTGTACGAGGGAATGAACCAATACCTTGGCGACGTGCTATCTTTCCGGTCCGGCATCCGCAAGCCGCGGCTGTATCCGGAGTATTTGGCGTCCGTCTATGCCCAGTTGGATTACGAGACCGGGCGCTCGACCACGCCCCTCATAGATCTGACGACCGGCGCGCCGTACTATTACGAGGCGCG
>JAFAXS010000028.1 GCA_019240755.1 Vulcanimicrobiota bacterium | reverse complement strand
CGAACGACGTTCCTCGCCAGGGAACTGTGCCCGTCGTCAGGCCTCGCGGCGAAAGGTGCAGCGCGGTAAACATCCAGTTCGGTTGGACGGGCGCCACCGCCAACTTGATCTTGCCGAGCATCTGCGCATACATGTGTAGGCTGCGCTTCGTCGCAGCCCAGCGCGAAACGTGAACGTCGGGCCATGCGTTGCCTTGCCGAGCTCCCTCATCCATGCGTCCGAAGTCCAACAACTAATCGCGCGCACCCTCTAAAGGGTTCGCGACAGTGTCTAGTATTCGTCGTGCCGGCGATACCACGCCTCATCTTTGTTCCGCCCGCGCGGAGCGCGATCGAGCCACTGGTACATACCCCACAGCGCATCGAGTCCGCGCGCGTACGCAGAATACGTGTGATAGACCACGCCGTCTTTGAGTACGAACGAGCTCACGCCGGGCGTCTCTTGCATGTACGTCGCGGCGTCTACGCCGGAGCTCGCCGCGAAGTGCGACCCCCAGCTATCCGGATCCGGCGATTCCCACGCCGGCCGCCAATCCGACACGCTGAAGTTGTAGTGCGTCTTGCCCGACTGTTGCTCTTCTTTGGTGTGCGACGCAAAGAAATCATAGGTGAAGTCGGTCTCAAACGCCGACGCCCAGGGAAACGTCCAGCCCATGCGGCGTTTATAGGCCTGCAATTTCTCGAGCGGCGCACGCGAGATCGCCCACAGCATGACGTCGTGGTTGGCGAGGTGCACGAAGAAACCGTTGAAACCGTCGGCGATCGCGGAGCACGACGGACACCCCGCCGCATAATCCGGCCCGAACATGAAGTGGTAAACGAGCAGCTGCGATCGCCCCTTGAAGAGATCGGCGAGCGACGCTGCCCCGTCATCGGTATCGAAGCGATACTCTTTCTCGATGCGCACCCACGGCAGGGCCTGTCGCCGCCGGGCGAGCTCGTCGCCGCGCCGAGTGTGCTCTTTCTCGTCCTTGAGCAGCGCGACGCGCTCTTTGAGCCATTCCTCGCGAGTGCCGGTCGGGTGGTCGGTCATCTTCGTACTCCTTGCATCAGTTGCTCGCAATATACGCCGCCAATTTATCGAAGATCGACTGCCAGCCGGTGGCGTGTCCATCGCGCGACTCTTCGTGGCGCAGGTTCGTATGGGTGAGCGCGAGTTCGGTCGCGTCGCCGCGAGGCGCAAACTCGAGCGTCAGCAGCGACTCGTGAACTTCGGCCGGATCGTCTTCGTCAAACGTCCACGTGCAGACGATGCGGCGGTTCTTCACGATCTCGCGGTAAACGCCGCGCACGGTCATCGGGCCGTCGTCGGTATCCCAGGTGAGATGGTACGCCCCGCCGACGCGCGCGTCGGCGCTCGCGTCGAGCACCGCATTCGCATCGCCGACCATGAACGCGCGCATCGCCTCGGGCGACAACCATGCGGCGAAGACGCGCTCGACGGGGGCGTCGAACGTCCGCCGCAGCACGAGCGAGGTTGCCGTTGGTTTGGTTAGCTCGTTGGCGCCCATTTCTTGCGTCGTCCTCCGGGTGGAGCGGGCTTGAGATATGCGTCTAAGCGGTCCAAGGCGGCGGTCCAGTAGCTGCGCTGGCGTTCGATCCACGAAGACGCGCTCTCCATCGCAACCGGCGACAACCGGAGGCGGTGCTCTCGCCCCACGACGTCGCGCCGGACGAGTCCGGAACGCTCGAGGATCTTCACGTGCTTCGAAATCGCAGGCTGGGAGATCGAAAATCCGGCCGAAACGTCGGAGATGCTCAGTGGGCCGCGAGCGAGACGCTCGATCATTCGCCGGCGCGTCGGGTCGCCGAGGGCAGAAAAGATGGAGTCGAGGGTCGTCGTTCCGAACATATAACCTTTGGGTTATACGTCAAAGACGTTGAAAAGTCAAGCGGCTACGCTCCGGCGAAACGTCGACGGCATGACCGCGCTCGACTGGGCGCTCTTCTGGGTTATCCTCGAGACGATTCTCGCGGGCTATCAATATCGGTCGTTCACTCGGGACAACCCACAGGGAACGGCGCGAACGATCTCGGTGATGTGGTTGTCGTTCTTTGTGCTGGGCGCGGTGGTGTGGCTGTTCTTGGCGGTATGGTACGCGCAACACGGAATCGGCCTGCGCTAACAAGCCTAATATGCGGGCTGGTCCTGACAGCGCTCGACCGCCGGATCGTCGCTGGGAAAAACGCTGAACATCGTGCCGCGGCGCACCTCGATATTCTTACCCTTCCGAAAGTAGTTGAAGATGCCGATCGCCGCGCCGACGCCCGGCACCGGAATCGCGCCCAGATAACCGGGAATGCCCGCGTTCGCTCCGGAGCGCTCGAGCCCGTCGGTGTTGTGATTCAAGATGACGCCGAGATGCCGGCCATCCGGCAGTACGAGATAGCGCGGCTCTAAGACCAGCACGCCGGGCCGCGCGTCGTGCGTGCCCGCCGGCGACGCGACCGCCACCACGCCTTCACCCATCGTGCGCGCGGGAATCACAACGTTCGCGCCGGCCGTCACGGCGTTGATCGTCTCGAAGCGGAAGAAGTCGCCGGGCCGCGCGTCTTCGGAGCTCACGTTCTCCATCATCTGCACGGCGACGACCGTGCACCGATCGAGCGTCATGGCGGCTGTGTGGCGCGAGGGCGCGACGGCGAGGCCAAGCAGCCACGCCAATGCGATGCAGCGGCCTCGCATCGTTACGTTCGGCGAGGCAATAAGCGGAGCTCGCCGCCGGCGTAGTCGAGCCGCACCAGGAACTGGCTCAAGAAGCCCGCACCGAGATGGCCGAACGCCGTGCCTTGCAAGGTTTGCGTCGTTCCGATGCGCTGCGGTCCGAGACGATAATCGCCGATGCGGACGTCGCCGATCTCTCCGATCATCTCGATGCTGTTCCCGCCGATGCCGCCGACCGTTCGGCGCTGCGTGACCGTGAAGAGCCCCGGATGCTTCTCATAGAAGTCGTACGAGAGATTGATGTTCGACTCATCGCCCGTATCTACTGCCAATTGTGCCTCTACGCTTCCGAGATCGACGGTGACGACGGGAATGAAGTTTTCGAATGAGAGCGGAATCGCCACGCCTTCGTGCGCATCTGAAACGCCCAAGCGCACGGCGTGCGCGACGGGATCGATCTCGATGTTCGCCGTGGCCAGCATGTCGGCGCCGAGCACGACGTCGTAGCCGTACCGCCGAAGATCCGTGAGCACCACGTAATACGCCTCGGGATACGTCGCGTTCGCGATGCGCAACGGTCCAGCGCGCACCACCTGCGTCGAATAATCGCCCAGCCCCCGCACCTTATAGCTGCCCACAACCGTCGCGCCGAGGCGGCTCGCGAGCTCCGAGCTCATCGAGAGCCCGGAATTTCCGGAGTCGATGAGGCAGCGCGTAGGCACGCCGCCGACGCTGCACTCCACGATCGGCGTCACCGAGCGCGGATCGGTCGCAACGCTCTCAGCGGGGCCGTTGAACGCGGGCACGAGACCGCGCGGCGGCTGCAGCACCGAGGCGACGATGGCGCGGTCGTCATACCGCTCTAAGATGCGGCCGTTATGGAGCACCTCGAACGGTAGCGAGAACGCGCCGATGCGCCGGTAGCCGACGTATTCGAACGTCTCTCGGCCGTCGAGCGTCCGCACGACCCGCAGCAGCCAGCGCCGAGGATCGACGTACAGGCGCAAGGGAATGAGATCGCTGCCTTCGATCGTCAGCGTGCGATACGGTTTCGAATCGTACCACGCGGTGCCGCCGTTGACGACGCGGACGCCGGGCGCTTCGCTCGAGGGACCGAGAAAGAGCAGGCCGCCGGCGATCCGTACCGAGCGCAGAAACGGCTCGGATTGGCGCGGCTGCGGCACGAGCGTCGAGTTCATGTTGAGCGAATACAGACGCTCGCCGTTGAAATATGTGCCGTCGCAAACTTCACCGGCGCAGTGTTTTACCAAGACGCGGGGACCTTGCGTCTCGGCTGAGACGACCGTCGGCGTGCCGTCCAAGACCAAGCGCGCCACCGAGACGATGTGCGCGCTCCACACCGGGCCCGCGGCGTCGCGCATTCGTCGCAGCAATCCGGCGCTGCCGTCGCTGTGCGCGGCGCCCAGCGTCGCGGCGAGCAACGCGCAGAGCAAGGCGGTCCGAGCGGCGAACGGCATATTACGATGGAGTTCGAGTTGCTCGACGGCTACCTTCTTACCGGCGCGCCGGCGAAGCACGACGTGATTGCGCGCTTGCTTACAACGCGGCCGGAGGCTCCCGGCGCGGCCGCGTTTTACGAAGGGATGCAGCGCCTCGGCGCCCGCACTTCGGATCTCACGCTGATCGCGTTGCGGCTTGTGTTGGCCGGCAAGAAAGCCGACGACGCAAACGTCACGGCACTGCGCGACATCCTCGCCCGCGCGAAACGCAACGATCCCGCGGCGCCCGGGGAGTATCGGAACGCTCTGTCGTGACCAAGCGATGACGCTCGAGATCGGCGGACTTACCGCAGGCTACTCATCCCGCTCGGCCGCGGCAATTTCCGACGTCACGCTCAACGTCGAGTTGGCAACCACGCTGGCAATCGTCGGCCCGTCCGGTGCGGGCAAAACGACGTTGTTGCGAACGATTGGCGGTCTGCTGCGGGCGCGCGGCGGCGACGTGCGCGTCAACGGCAAGTCTGTCGTGAAGCTTCCCCCGCAAGAGCGCCGCATCGCGATGGTCTTTCAAGACGACGCGCTGCTGCCGCATCTCACGTTGCGCAAGAACCTGCAGCTGATCGCGACGCGCCGCAACGGCAACACCACGGCGGCGCTCCAAGAGACGGCGAGCGTCCTGCACGTCAATCACGTCCTCGCGAAGCGCCCGAATCAGTGCTCCGGCGGCGAACGGCAACGCGCGTCGATCGCGCGAGCGCTGCTCTCGAATCCCGACGCGCTGCTCTTGGACGAACCCTTCGCGCACCTCGATCCGGCGCTGCGTCACCTGGTCCGCGAAGAGGTCGTTCGCGTCCGCCACCGCTTCGGCGGGCCGATCGTTTACGTCACGCACGACCACGCCGAAGCGATGAGCGTGGGCGATATGCTGGCGGTCTTAATTGAAGGACGAATCGAGGACCAAGGCGATCCGCAGCGGGTGTACGACCATCCGGCAACGCTGGCCGTTGCCCGCTTCCTCGGGGACCGCACGATGAATCTGTTTGTAGAAAACGGCGTCACGCTCGGCATCCGGCCCGAGTGCGTGGAGCTTGCCGCCGAGGGCGACGTGCACGGCCGAATCGTGGCCCGTGAGACGACCGGCGCCGACGCCTTCCTCTCGGTCGACACGCAACGCGGCCGCGTCCTCGCGCGCATCCCCGCCGCGAGCGCGGCGGGCAACGGCGACCTCGTGGCGCTGCGCTTTCCGGAAAGGGCGGTGCGCCGCTTCGACACGCAGACGGGACGCGCGATCGTTTGACGCTCGACCTACAGCTCGCACGCGACCTCATCGTTACGGGGGTCGGCACGACGCGCATTAACGCCGCGCTGCCGCGCTTCGGCGGGTACGTGTTCTTCGCGGAAAACGGTACCTCGCCGGCGGAGCTGCGACCGCTGACTGACGCGTTGCGCGCGCGAGAAGAAGAGATGGAGGCTCCGCCGCCGGTCCTCGCCATCGATCAGGAGGGCGGGCGCGTCGCGCGTTTGCGCGACGCCGTCGAGCCGATGCCGCCGATGATGGCACTCGGCGCGGCAGAGAACGTCGAGCTGGCGCAGCGCGCCGGCGAACAGATCGCATTCGACCTCCGGCGCGCCGGCTGCACGCTGAATTTCGCGCCGGTCCTCGACCTCGCACTGGACCCAAACAATACGGTGATCGGCACGCGCTCGTTCGGCGACGACCCACACCGCGTCATGGGGCTCGCAGCGGCCGTCGCGCGCGGGTTGCGTAACGGCGGAATCCTTCCGTGCTACAAGCACTTCCCGGGCCACGGTTCGAGCGCGGTGGATTCGCACGACGCGTTACCGGAAATCGATGGCGATGACGCGAGGTTGCGCGGCACCGACCTCGTCCCGTTCTCAACCGTTGCCCCCGAGGCGATCGCGATGATGACGGGCCACCTGCGCGTGCCGGCGTTCGATTCTGCTCGCCCGGCCACGCTCTCGCCCTGCATCGCGACGCAGCTGCTGCGCGACGAGCTCGGTTTTCGCGGCGCGTTGCTCTCCGATGACTTGGAGATGCGGGCGCTCGGCGCGGTCGCGTCGCCCGACGTGGCAGTCGCCGCACTCGAGGCCGGCGTAGACCTGCTGCTCTTCGCGCACGACCTCGATGCCGCAACGGCCGCCGCCGAAGCGATCGCAGAATCGGTCGAACGCGGCGCGCTGCCATTGCACCGGTTGCAGGAAGCGCATCGCCGCGTCGAACGGCTGCGCCTGCTGGGATGCGCGCCCCTCGACCTCGATGCGTTTCCGCCGCATCCCATGGTCGGCCGCGAGATCGCGCGCAGCGGGGTGACGTTGATCCGCGGCATCCCGCACGCCGATGCGCTCGCCTCGATCGTCGTCGCCTTTGGCCGGAGCGACAGCACGCTCCATCACGAGGCTCCGGCTCTTGTAGAGCTAACCTGGGATTCGGATCCGCCATCCGACCACATACGCAAGACGATGGACGAGATCGAAGGCTCGCAACGCCGTCCGTTGATCCTGACGCATCGCGCACATCTCTATCCCTTGCAAGCGCATGCCGTCGCGGAAATCATCTCGCAATATCCCGACTCGCTGGTCGTCTCCACCGCGGAACCGTTCGACCTCCCGTTGTTCCCGCAGGCGCGTCATTTGCTCGCGTGCTACGGCAACGACGCCGCTTCAATCGGTGGCCTCGCCGACGTGCTCTTCGGCGGCACGATGCCGGCCGGCCGGCTTCCGGTGTCGTTGCCGCGTGACTAACTTTTCCGTGGAGGCCATCCTGCGCGACGCGTGCGGCACGGAGTTCACCGGCGCCGTCGCCCGCATCGAACTAGGTGGCCGCGTCGTTTTCGAGCGCGCATACGGGGCGACGCGAGCCGACGAACTCGCGCGACCCGTCTACTGCGACAGCCTCTTCGATCTGGCCTCACTAACGAAGCTCTTCGTCTCGACCGTGGCGCTGCACGCCGTGGCGAGCGGCGTCCTGCAACTCGACGCGCCGCTCGCACAGATCCTCACGGAATGGCGCGACACCGATCGCGAACGCATAACGCTGCGCATGTTGTTGGCCCATACGTCGGGCATGGACTCGGGCGCGGATTATCGCCGGATCCTCAATGAAAACGTGGAGCGCTTTGCATTAAACGCGCCATTGCTGGCGAGGCCGGGCGAGCGCGTCATCTATAGCGACCTCGGCTTCATCGCGTTGGGCGTAGCGCTGGAACGCGCGCGGCGCGCGTCGCTGCAGGCGCTGGCGAGCCTACTGTTCCCCTCGCCGCTTGGGTTTCGCCCGAGCGCGTTGCGGCGCCTCGACATTCCCGCCACCGAAGACGACGGCTGGCGCGGGCGCGTTCAAGGCGTGGTGCATGACGAAAAAGCGTACCTGATGGGCGGCAGCGCGGGCCACGCCGGACTCTTCGGAACGGCCGCGGACGTCGCCGCGCTCACGGAGACGTATCTGAGCGCCGTCCGCCCCGGTAGGGCTCCGCCCGTCGGCTCGGCGCTGCTGCCGCTCAGCCTGGCGCGCGAAGCGATCGACGAACAAGCCGGCGATTCAGTGCTGCGCCGCGGTCTGGGGTGGGCGCTCAAGACCAACGATGGCAATTCGTGCGGACGCCTTATGGACCGGTCGTCGTTCGGGCACACGGGATTCGTGGGCACGTGCCTGTGGGCGGATCCGGCGCGCGACCTCCAGGGCGTGCTGCTGACCAACGCCCTGTACTTCGGGCGCGACACCGCGCCGGAGCCATCCCCAACGTTGCGCCAGCGCTTCTACGAAGCAATGGTCGAAGATTTTTCCGGATGATCGCAGTCGGCGTCATGAGCGGAACGTCGCTCGACGGCGTCGATGCCGCGTTGGTCGAAATCATGCCGTCACGCTCTTCCTACAGGATCGCGTTGCTCGATTTCGCGAGCCGCGCGTACGATGCCGGCGTGCGTGCCGCGTTGCAGAACGTGCTGCCTCCGAACGTCGGCAGCGTCGCGGCGATCGCCAAGCTGCACCGGACCCTCGGCGCAGCATTCGCCGAAACGGCCGGCGCCGTAACCAAGGCACGCCGTCCGGACTTCATCGCGTGCCACGGGCAAACGGTGTGGCACGACGGCCCCGCGAGCGTCACGCTGCAGATCGGCGACCCGTTCGTCGTGCGCGAGTCGCTCGGCGCAACGGTGTGCTATGATTTCCGCAGCGCCGATTGCGCTGCCGGCGGGCACGGCGCCCCGCTGGTCGCCTACGTTGACGCGCTGCTCCTGCGCAGCGCAGACGAAGACCGCGTTGCGCTCAATCTCGGCGGCGTCGCCAACGTCACGCTGCTGCGAAGAGACGCGGCGCCCGGCGACGCCGTCGCGTTCGACACCGGCCCCGCAAACATGCTGCTCGACGCGATCGTGCAGGAGCGCACCGGCGGTCGCAACGCATTCGACCGCGATGGATCCCTCGCCGCAGCGGGCCGCGTGCAGAGCGGTCTTCTGAACGCGATGCTTACCGACGAATATTTCGCCGCCCCGCCGCCCAAGACGACGGGACGCGAACGCTTCGGCGCTCACTTCCTCGCGAAACACGGAGCGGCACTCGCCGCATGCTCCCTGGAAGATGCCGCAGCGACGCTGGCCGAGCTCACCGCCGTATCGATCGCGCGCGCACTGTCAGCGCAGAATTTTCGGCCGGCGCGCGTCGTCGTCGCCGGCGGCGGCGCGCGCAATCCCACGTTGATGGCGCGGTTGTCGCATCACCTCGCGCCCGCACCGCTGGAACGGTCGGATCTGCACGGTATCCCCGCGCATGCCAAAGAAGCGATCGCGTTTGCGGTGCTCGGCTATGAGACGCTGCGCGGGCGGGCGGCCAATGTCCCGAGGGCGACGGCCGCCCGCCGGCCGGCGATGCTCGGCGCAATCGCGCCGCACGATCTTTTCGCGCTCCTTGCGCGCGTCGAACGCGAGTGCGACGCCGCGCGATGAGCGAGCTTCTGCCGCCGACCGAGGCGATCCACGCCGGAAATCCGCAGCTCGACCGACTCCCAACGACGGAACTTATCGACGTCCTGCTGCGCGATCAGTTTGACGCAATCGAAGCGGTCCGGTCGCAGTCGGCGGCCATCGCGCACGCCGTGGACGAGATCGCCGCCCGGCTCGCGCGCGGCGGGCGTCTGCACTACGTGGGCGCGGGCACGAGCGGACGCATCGCAACCCTCGACGCCGCCGAAATGCCTCCGACGTTCGGCACGCCCCCCGAGCTCGTCCACGCGCACCTCGCGGGGGGCGACGCCGCGCTGGTTCGCGCGATCGAAGGCGCAGAAGACGATTCGAAGGCCGGGGCCGCGCAAATGCGTGACGTCGAGCCGGGCGATGCCGTCGTCGCACTCTCGGCGAGCGGCGGTGCTCGCTTCGTGATCGCCGCGGCGGAAGAAGCCAAAGCGCGCGGCGCGTACACCGTCGCGGTCACGAGCGTCGAGTCGTCGCGCCTCGCGCGCGTAGCCGACCACGCCATCGTCGCCGCAACTGCCGCGGAGGCGCTCACCGGCTCGACGCGCCTGAAAGCCGGCACGGCGCAAAAGATCGTTCTCAATGCGATCTCTACCGCGGTGATGGTGCGCTTGGGCAAGGTCTACGGTAACCTGATGGTTGACGTCGTCGCGACCAACGACAAACTCCGTCACCGCGCGCTGCGGCTCATCGCAGATCTCGCCGAAGTGGAGCGCGAACGCGCGCGCGAGTTGCTCGACGCGGCGGAGGGTCGCGTCAAAGTCGCGATTGTCATGGAACGCAAGCGCTGCAGCGCCGCGGCCGCGCGAGGACTGCTCGATCGCCACGGCGGCTCCCTACGCGCGGTGCTCGAATGATCGCAGCCGCGCTGCTGGCGGCGATAGCGTTTATTCCCATCGACGACCGCCCCGTGACGGCGCAACTCCCGGTGATGCTCGGGCGCATCGCCGGCGTGCCGGTGATACCGCCGCCGCGTGCGCTCGAAGGTCGCTTCCTGCAAGCCGGACGTTCCGACGCGCTGATCGCCTGGCTCAACCATCAGGCCGCGCAGGGTCAAACGGGCGCGTTCGTCATTTCAACCGACATGCTCGCCTACGGCGGGCTCACCGCATCGCGCGTTCCTGGACTGAACTACGCCGACGCGCAGTTCCGCTTGCGCGAGCTCGCGCATCTGCGCGCGCTTCGTCCTGCTGCATGGATCGGCGCATTCGGCACGATCATGCGTCTCGCGCCGACCGGTATTCCGGCGGGCACCGAGTTCTTTGCGCCGTATCCGATCTGGCAGTACCTGCAAGACTACGCGAACCTGCACGATCCGCCGCTTCCAAGCGAGGCGGCGCGGGCGCAGCACCTGCGCGAGCTGATCGGCGAGCCGACGCTCGCGGCGTACATGGCGACGCGCGGACGCGATCTCGCTGTTGACCGTCTGCTGCTCCAACTGACGGCCGAACGCGTCATCGACCGCCTGGTGCTGGGACAAGACGACGCCGGCCCCGTCGGTCTGCACGTGCGCGACGTCGCGCTGTTGCAGCAAGATCTCGCTGACCACGGCATCGCCGATCGCGCCTCGATCGAGCCGGGCGCCGACGAGCTCGGCTCGGCGCTCGTCGCGCACGCGATCCTGCGCGCCGCGAACTGGACGCCACGCGTCGCCGTCACGTACTCGCTGCCCGGCGGCGGCGCGTATCAAGACCCGATCGAATACGCTCCGATCTCGACGGCGATCGATGCGCTGATCGCCGTCTGCGGCGGCGTCCGCGACGACGCGCATCCCGACGTCTCGCTCTACGTCCGCGTGCCCGGCACCGACGCTGTGCACGACGACGCCTTCGCGGCCGCAATGGCGGCCGACGTGGCGGCGCGTCGTTCAGTTGCGCTGGCCGATCTCTCGTATCTGCAATCGTACGCGCAGCAAGGGGCCTTCGCACGGCGCATTCTCGCATCGGGCCTGGCAGCGCAGCTCGACGCCTACTCGTCGTGGAACACCAACGCCAACACGGTAGGCACCGCGCTGGCCGAAGCGATCGCGGCCGCCGCGGGACGAAGATTGGGAACCTACGACGACCTCGCGCACCGAACGTACACGTTCATCATGTTCCTCGATGACTACGCGTTTCACGATTTCGTGCGTCCGGATTTGAATAATACGTTGGCCGCACAGGGCGTCGCGGACCACTCGCTGCTCTCACCCGGCGTTGCGACCGCCATGTCCGAGCGAGATCGTGCGCTGCTCTGGCAATACGCGGTCAGACTCGTCGAGCAACTTGATCCCGGCTATCACATCGCGGCGCTGCAGCTCGGTTTGCCTTGGGGGCGCACGTTCGAAACCTCAATCGACATCGGCCTCGCCCCGAACCTCTAGAGCAAAACGGCCACCGCGCATTCTACATCGAACGGTAGCGGCGTCGCGCCTTCTTCGAGGCAGACTCGGTTGCCGGCCCAAACATCCACGCCACCGGCGCCGTGCGGCGGAATCACTGCAAACCGCGGCTTACCCAACTCTCGTGCAAAGCGCATCGTGTGCATCGCTCCGCGGTTTCGCTCCGAACAAACGAGAACGACTGCGCGCGCATATTCCGCCTGTAGGCGATCGCGCTCGATCAGCGCCGCGTCCGTAACCGGCGTTCCCGGTGGGCAGAGCGTCGCAACGGCGCCTCCCGCGGCCACGATTGCCTCCTCCAGCGCCGCGTGTTCCGGCGGATAGGTGCACCCGAAGCCGTAACCGACGAACGCGACCGTCGGCGTTCCCCCAACCATCGAACCGCGATGCGCCGCTGCATCGATACCGAGGGCCAGTCCCGCGATAACTGGCTGTCCCAGCCGCGACGCTAACGAGTACGCAAACCGCGCCGCTGGCGGCGGCGGCGTTCGGCTGCCGATAATGGCAACGCCGTCCGACAGCAACTCACCCCGAACGTAGAGCTTCCGACCCGATGTCACTGGACGTACGAGCGGTCCAATGCGGCAACGTCGTTGCAGCCCAACAAGCGCAACGTGCGAACGAGATCGGCTCGAAGAATTTCCACCGCGCGCATCATTCCCGCAGCGCCGGCCGCGCCTAAGCCGTACGCGTATGCTCGTCCAATCAGCACGGCGCGCGCGCCGAGGCACAGCGCTTTTGCCACGTCGCTGCCGCGGCGAACTCCGCCGTCCAGCAAAACCTCAGCGCGCCCGGCGACCGCCTCAACCACCTCGGGCAGCGCCTGGAACGTCGCCGCGCAATAATCGAGTTGTCGCCCGCCATGGTTGGAAACGACGATCGCATCGGCGCCGGCGTCCAGCGAACGTCGCGCGTCGTCAGCCGTGAGCACGCCCTTGATCACGAGCGGGCCTCGCCATGCGTCTCGAATCCATCCCATGTCGTCCCACGAAACGGTCGATCGTTCCAGCGCTCCGGCGATGTCTTCGTATGCCATCGGGCCCTCTCCGGGAATCACGACGTTCGGGAACTTCATGAGGCCGCCGTCGCGAAAGAAGTCGAAAAGCCAGCGAGGTCGCGCCAACAGCTGCGGCACGAACGGCGCCATCTTGAGCGGATCGCCGCTCACGAGCTCGCTGCCGCCGTTGCGCACGTCGCGCTCGCGCTGACCCGCGACCGCGGTGTCGATCGTCACCACGAGCGCGGAGTAGCCCGCCGCTCGCGCGCGGGTAATCGCATCCAACGCCGCGTCGCGGCCGCCCAACAGATACAACTGGTACCACACGGGTCGCGACGACGCGGCCTTCACCTCCTCGAGCGCGCAGCCCGACAGCGTGGAAAGCGTATAGATCGTGCCGGCCGCTCCCGCAACCGACGCCGCGACGCACTCGCCGCGCGGCCAAAACATGCGGCTGCTGCCCACGGGCGCAAATAAGAACGGCAGGTCCACCGGCGTACCGAGCACCGTCGTCCCCAACGCGCACTCCATTGCGGCCACGGCGTTGCGCGGGCGAAATATTGCGCGCTCGAAGGCGCGGCAGTTCTCCCGCATCGTAAACTCTGCGCCCGACCCGCCGTCGATGTAATCGAAGACGACCCGCGGCAAGCGCCGCCGCGCCAGCTCGCGCAAGTCCTCGATGTTGACGGCTCGTTGCGGCGAACGCACAGCGAGGAACTTGAAGTTTACCCGGTCACTTCCTGCGCTTGACGAGCCCACCCGTTCCATAGCATTATCACGTTACACGTATGGATGCGCGCTTTATCGCCACCGCCTTTGCGACGGCCTTCACGATCATCGATCCGATCGGCATGATTCCGCTGACCATCGGCTCGACGGCCCGTTTTTCCTCGCAGCGTCGCCGGCAGATCATCGACCAGGCGGTCTTGGTGGCCGCCGGCATCATCCTGTTCATGGGCGCGCTGGGGCGCGTCATCTTGAAGTATTTGGGGATCACGCTGCCGGCGTTCACGATTGCGGGCGGCGCGTTGCTCTTTCTCATCGCAATAGACATGCTCTTCGCGCGGCCCACCGGCGCCAAGCGCACCGAAGCGGAAGAGAAAGAGGCGGCGGAAGGCGAGAATCCGGCCGTGTTTCCGCTCGCCGTACCGATGATCGCGGGGCCGGGCACGATCGCGACGGTCTTGCTGCTGCTCAACCTTTCGCACGGCGACCGCATGGACATCATGATCGTTGTCGCGGCCTACGCGGTCGCGCTCGTCGTCACGTGGCTGTGCATGCGAGGCTCCGCGCTCGTGCTACGCGTGATTAGCAAGACCGGCATCCACGTCATCACGCGACTGCTCGGCATAATCCTCGCGGCGCTCGCGGTGCAGTTCGTATTGAACGGGCTCAGTCAGACCCCGCTGCTCCACCGTTAACGCGGTGCGCCGCCGTTCTGCGCGGCCCACTGCTGATAGACCGACTTTTCGATCGGCGGCAAAAAGGTTCCCGACGGCAGCCGATATCCCGGCAAGGGCAGCGGAAACGGAATCAGATGGGGTGACTGTTTGAACGGATCCGATGCCGCATCGAAACAGAACGGCCAGACGATGTCGCCGCTCTCTTCGGCGCCGCTTGGATACGTGAACTCATACCGTCCGTAGTAACAGTCGTCATCGCCCTCTTTCCAGCGGCGCACTGGTATGATGATGCCGTTCCCGCTGTCTTGCCCGTGCTGCGAGGATGCCGGCGAGAAGCTGTAGCTCTTCTCCGAAGGACCACGCGTCGCGGGATCGATGGTCGGGACGGCGTGCGCGTCGTTGGCCGCGTTGAGCCGCGCAACTTCGCGCGAGAAACCGGCTTCGTCGCGCGCTAAATTCAGCGACGGCGCACGACGTTGAGGCGCGCGTTGCGGAGGCTGCGGCGTCGCCGGAACGACGACGGCCCGTGCAAGCTCGTGCCGCGGCGCCGCCGCGGGAAGAACTTCGCTGCGGACGACGCGGCGTACGTGCGGCAGGGCCGCGCGATGACGAACCGGCGGCGGCGTCGGACGCGGCCGCCGCTCGATCCGCGCCAGCGTCGTTTGTGCGACGCTCTCCCGCGCCGCCTCCGTGATCGTAAAATGCCGCACCAGCAACGAGATCACGAGGATCAGCAGCAGATGCACGAACAGCGAACCCGCGCTCGACCACGCGAACGCCCCGCGCCGCCGCGGTGCCGATGCGGAGATCATTCGATGGAGCTACTCCGGCGAGCGCGAACGGCTCGGTTGACAGAGCTCGATGAGCACGCCGCCGGTTGACTTCGGGTGCAAGAAGGCGATCAAGTTCCCGTGCGCGCCGCGGCGCGGCCGCTCGTCAATGAGAGCGACGCCTTTCTCCTTGAGCGCGCGCAGGGCCGCATCGATGTCCGCAACGCGATATGCCGTATGGTGAAGCTTCGTCGCTGCATCCCCGCGATAGCGGGCAACGGGTGAGCTTTCGGTGAGCGGCAACAACAGCTCCACCGAAGAGTCACCGGCCTTCAGGCCGACCGCCTCGACGCCCTGATCGTAAATCACTTCGCGGTAGAGCTCGCTAAAGCCGAGCGTCTCCGTGTAGAAGCGCAGCGTCGCATCGAGATCTTTCACGACGATCGCAACGTGATCGATTGTCATGCGACCACTTCTCGTGAGCGGTACGTACCAAACACTTCGCGCAGCGCGTCGCAAATCTCGCCCAGCGTCACCCCGGCGTCTACCGCGTCGATGAAATGGGGCATTAGATTCTCAGAACCGGCGGCGGCGCGCCTGATATCGCTCAGGTGCCCTTCAACGAGCGCGCGATTCCGCCCGTGACGAAACGCCTGCAGCCGCGCGACCTGCTCGCGCTCGATGCGCTCGTCGATCTGTTGCAGTGGAATGGAGACGCCGTCCGAACTTTCCGCGAAGCGATTGACGCCGACGATCACCTGCTGGCCGCGCTCGATCTCTTGTTGGGCCCGGTAGGCCGACTCCGCGATGCGCCCCTGCATCCAGCCGCTCTCGATTGCCGCGAGGCTTCCGCCCATCGCGTCGATCTCCGCGACCAACTGACGCGCGCGCTCGATCAGCTCGTTTGTCAAACTTTCCACGTAGTACGATCCCGCGATCGGATCGACGACGTCGGCGACTCCCGACTCGTACGCGATAATCTGTTGCGTTCGCAGCGCGACGCGGGCGCTCTGCGCCGTTGGCAATGCCAGCGCCTCGTCTTGACCGTTGGTGTGCAGCGACTGCGTGCCGCCCAACACCGCTGCGAGCGCCTGCAGCGCAACGCGCACCACGTTATTCTCCGGCTCCTGCGCGGTGAGCGTCGAGCCGCCGGTCTGCGCGTGGAAGCGCAGCATCTGCGAGCGCGGATCGTCGCTGCCGAAGTCGTCGTGGATGATGTGCGCCCACAGGTAGCGCGCGGCGCGAAACTTGGCAATCTCTTCGAAAAAATCGTTATGCGCGTTCCAGAAGAAGGAGATGCGCGGCGCCACCTCGTCCACTTCGATCCCGGCGTCCCGCGCCGCACGCAGGTACGTCTTGGCGTTGGCGAGCGTAAAAGCGATCTCTTCGACGGCCGTGGAGCCCGCCTCGCGAATGTGATACCCCGAAACGGAGATCGTGTTCCATTGCGGCACCGCGCGCGCGCAGTACGCCATCACGTCGGTCACTAAGCGCAACGACGGCCCCGGCGGGTAAATGTACGTCCCGCGCGCGACGTACTCTTTGAGCACGTCGTTCTGCACGGTGCCGCCGAGGCGGTCGAAGCCGATTCGCCGGCGTCGCGCAACGGCGAGATAGAGCGCCAAGAGAATCGCAGCGGGCGCGTTGATCGTCATCGAGACCGTGATGCGCTCGAGCGGCAGATCTGCAAGCAAGGTCTCCATATCCTCGATGGTGTCGATCGCAACGCCGACGCGCCCCACCTCACCTCGGGCCGGCGGCGCGTCGGAGTCGAGCCCTAGTTGGGTCGGCAGATCGAACGCGACGGAGAGTCCCGTTTGACCGTGCGAAAGAAGATAGCGATATCGCTCGTTCGATTCTTTCGCGGTCGCGAAACCTGCGTACTGACGCATCGTCCATAGGCGGCCGCGGTACATGTCGCGCCGTATGCCGCGCGCATAGGGAAAATCACCTGGCGCTCCCAGGTCGTGCGCCGTTCCGTCAACCGAATCGTAGGCCGGTTCGATGGGAATGCCCGAGGCGTTGATCTCTCTCGCCATCCTGCGATTACTACGCCGCAACGGCGCAGGGCGCCCGCCGTTCGCTCGCTAAGGCAGCCGCGTGCATGCCTTGTTGCTACCATTGTTAGCTGTGATTTCGTTGCAAACGGCCTTGGACGCGCGAACCTCCGCCGCCCCCGGGGTCGGCATCGCCGTGGGGATCATCGACCACGGCGCGCAGCGTCTCTACGTCAGCGGCAGCGACGGCAACGGTCGCCCCGTCGACGCGCACACGCTCTTTGAGATCGGCTCCGTCTCCAAGACGTTCACGGCGACGGCGCTCGCGGCGATGGCGCTGCGCCGGCAAGTTGCGCTGACCGACCCGATCGCGAAATACCTGCCGAAAGGCGTGCGCGCGCCGAACGCCGGCGGCCGGCAGATTAGCCTGCTCGATTTGGCGGAACAGCGTTCGGGTTTACCGCGCCTACCCACCAACATGCGCGGCATCGCCGGCGACGATCCGTACGCCGATTACAGCGTCGCGGACATGTATGCGTTTCTCAACGGCTACAGCCTCACGCGCGCGCCCGGCTCGCAGTACGAATACTCCAACTACGCGATAGGGCTGCTCGGACAGCTGCTCGCGAACCGCGCGAACACCACGTATCCGCGACTGCTCGACGCGATGGTGCTGCAGCCGCTCGGGATGGTTGACACGAAGCTCGTGGTGACGGGCGCACCGAATCCGGATCGACTCGCGGTTGCGCACAACGCGTACGGAAGCGCCGTTCCCGCGTGGCACTTCGAATCCGTAGCGCCCGCGGGCGGTGTCGCGTCGAGCCTTTCCGACATGCTAAAATACCTGCGCTGCAATCTGGGCCAGGGTCCCCTCGGGCACGCGTGCCTGTTCGCGCAGCGGCCGCGCGCCGAGGGCATGCCGAATCACCGCATCGGCCTGGTCTGGAACCTCAACGCCCGCAACGGCATCGTCAGTCACAACGGCGCCACCAACGGCTCGTACGCGATGATCGCCATCTCACGCGACCGCCAAACCGGAGTCGTGGTGATGAGCAACGGCGCGGGGGTAGACGACATCGCCACGCACGTGCTCGTTCCGAGCTATCCGATCGGCGGCTGCCCATCGTCGGTAGCGGCGGTGAAGACCGATCCGGCATCGTACGCCGGCGTCTACTGCAACGCGTTGCTCGGAACGACGTTTACCGTCGATGCGTCTCCCAAGGCGAACTCGCTCTCGATCGCGCTGCTGCCGCAGCCGTCGGAGAGCTATGCGCAGATCGCGCGCGATTCTTTCTATGCGGCTGCGTACGGCGCCGAGTTCAAGTTTCTGCGTGATGGCGGCAACGTCGTGGGACTGACGCTACTACAAGGCGGGCAAACCATTCCGGCCGCGCGCCTCGCCGCGGAAGGCAAACCGCTCAAAGCACTGTCGCAGTTCGTGCCGCACTCGATGACGCTCGATCGCGCGACGCTGCAGCAGTACGTCGGCACCTATGCGGTGGTTGGACTCGGCGCCTTCACGGTGACGCTCCATTCGGACGGCCTGTACGTCCAGCTCACGGGTCAGCCGGCGGCGCCGGTCTACGCCTCCGCAAAAGACCAATTTTTCTACGAGGTCGTGGACGCGCGGATCGACTTCGAGCGATCGTCGAGCGGTGCGGTGACCGCGCTGGTGCTCCATCAAGGCGGCCAAGAGATTCGCGCGCCCCGCACGTCCCCCTAGGACGTTAGGGCGCGGCGCCGGTACCGATGTTCGGCGGCCGAAACAGCAAGCCGTCGATCTTGTTGTCGGAATCCAAATGGATTAGAACGTCGTCGGTGCCCTTTGCGAAGTGCGCGACGAACTTCTGGGGCGTGTACTCGAGGCTTTGAAACGGCCCCATCGTTTTCAGCAAGTTCGTAAGCACGCCGTTGACCTGCGCGATGCTGATCTGACCTAAGAAGTCCGACGAGAACCAGGTCGCGTCGGCGCTTCCCGTGCGCAGCATCGTCTCGACGCGGCTTCGCGCGAGCTCGACGGCGGCCGCCATCGCGGGCGGCGGCGTGACGGCGGGGGCGGCCGACGGATCAAATGAGAGAAGGAGCGCAAGCATAAGGTGCATGTCCGCGCCTTTCTTGGAGAGCGACTAGTTTTCCGCCAGCGTCAGGAGTGGCGAGCCGCTTTCAACCGGCGACCCTGCGCCGGCATAGACTTGCGCGACCGTGCCGCTGCGGTGCGCGCGAATCTCGTTCATCATCTTCATCGCCTCGATTATCGCGACGACCTGGCCTTCCGCTACTCGATCTCCCTTGGCGGCGCGCATGTCGGCGATGATGCCGTGCATCGGTGCGACGACGTCGTTGCCGCCTCCGGAAGCTCCGCCTTTTCGCAGCGCCGTTAAGCGCGGCGCGAGGCGCTTGCGCGGCGTCGCGGCGCCGCCGTCGGCGTGTTTCGGGCCGGCAACGGATTGCGACGGCTGCCAGGAGCGCGCGAACTCCTCGAGCGTCGCCGTGCCGTAGCTCGCGCCGGCCACGCTCGGGTGGTCGCACAGCTCGCGCAAGAAACGCAAGGTCGTAGGAACGCCCGCGATGCGATACTCGTCCAGCGCGCGGCTCATCCTCGCGACGGCGCGATCGCGCGTCTCCGCCCACACGACCAGCTTGGCAACGAGCGAATCGTACTCGGTCGGAATCGTCCAGCCGTCGTAGGCGGCGGAATCGATGCGAACGCCCGCACCCCCGGGCTCGCGGTAGGCGGTGATCGTACCGGGCGCCGGCAGAAAGTTCCGGGCCGGGTCCTCGGCGTTGATGCGCGCTTCGATTGCATGCCCGCGAAACAGGATCGCGGCTTGATCGTAGCCCAGCGGCTCGCCGGCGGCGATGCGTACCTGTTCGCGAATCAGGTCCAGTCCCGAGATCATCTCGCTCACGGTATGCTCCACCTGAATGCGCGTGTTCATCTCCAGGAAGTAGAAGCTGTCACCGGACACGAGGCACTCGATCGTGCCCGCGGAGTCGTACCCGATGGCCTTCGCCGCACGGACGCCGGCATCGCGCAGCCCCGCGCGAACGGCATCGGAAACGTGCGCGGGCGTCTCTTCCCACAGTTTTTGATGGCGCCGCTGCAACGAACAGTCGCGCTCGCCGACGTGCACCACGTTGCCGTGCTTGTCCGCGAGGATCTGCAGCTCGACGTGCTTCGGGTTCTCTAAGTACCGTTCGGCATAGAGCGTCGCGTCGGCGAAGTACGCTCGTGCTTCTCGCGCGGCGGTTTCGAAGGCCGAGTCGAGCTCGTCGAACGAATGCGCGACCTTCAATCCCTTGCCGCCGCCGCCGGCGGCCGCCTTGAGCGCGAGCGGCAATCCAAACTTTCGCGCGGCGGCGTGTGCCGCGGCGACGTCGGCGAGCGGTTCCAAGGCGCCCGGCACGACGGGCACGCCGGCACGCTCCATCGCGTTGCGCGCGCGCAGCTTGTCGCCCATCGCGGCGATCGCGTCGGGATGCGGCCCGACCCACGTGATCCCCGCC
>JAFAXS010000002.1 GCA_019240755.1 Vulcanimicrobiota bacterium | reverse complement strand
TTGAACATGTTACCCCTTCCGTGTCAAGGAAGTGCTCTCCCACTGAGCTAACCGCCCGCGCGTTTGGTCTTTCGCGGCGCCTCTAACAAACCATGCACTCAGCCAGTGAGGTGGATGGTATGTCCTCGTAACCTCACAGCGAAATCTCGATCGGGAGGCTAGTGCGGCGCCGCGGGGCGCGGCGGGAAGAGCGACGAAGAGGTCTGCGCTCCCGTCCCCGAAAGTCGAGGTGTTCAGCTAGGAGAAGAAGCATGAACGATAATATGAGAATTTCTCGCCGGGACATAATCGGAAAGGTGACGGCCGTCGCGGCCGCGATCGGCGCGTTTGCGAAGCTGGGCGCGCGGGCAGAAGCAGCTCCAACCATCGACCAGGCGACGGCGCAGTACGTGTCGCATCCCGTGCTCGGAAACCAATGCTCCTGGTGCACGCAATTTGTTGCGCCGAGTTCGTGTCAGATCGTGAAGGGCACGATCTCGCCCCGAGGCCATTGCAAGTACTTTGCAACGAAGCTGCCGTAGCGCGGTTACTTGTCGTCGCCGCGATTAAACTTGCGAAGAAACGGCGCCGGTGCGTACTCCACGAACGCCGGCGTGGCCGTCGGGCCTGGTGGAAACGGTGGGATCAGCACGCTGAAATCTGGTCCGAGCCGCGACGCGGCCGCGTTTAAGTCTGCCGGCTCTGTATCTCCCCACCTACCCGAGCCGACGCGCTGAATGAGCGCCTGTAGACCGGCGAGCAGCTCAGCCTGCGTGAGATTGAGGTGCCCGGACCGCTGCACAAACCGATCGTGCAACAAGTTGTTATTGTCCTCTTCACGGGCGGCCGCCGCATATGCTTGTTCGTGTTGAACGTTTACGACGTCGTCGCCTGTGGTGTGAATCGTTAGGATCGGAACGCCGATTTCTCCATTGTACACTATGTTTTTCTCTGCATACGTCAACGCGCTTCGATCGGCTGCGATTCGCGGTGCCGCGTTCAGGCGATCGAGATCTGCGTCGAGATCGAGGCCGGCGCGCCGATAGAGCGTTCTTACTTCGGCGAGATCGACTGAGCGCTGCAGCTGTTCGCGGTAATTCACACCCGTTTTCCACGAAGGATTACCTCCGGCCAGCTGCTCGAAATTCTGGCGTATAATCCAGAAAAATGCAGCGGCATCATTTTGCAATGAGGAATAGTTGTACTGCTCGCGTTGGTTATAATCGTGCGGCCCCGGTTCCGGCGGATTGGGCGCGCTAAGGTTATTCCAACCCGGGGCATCCGCCAGCGCCGCGATTAAGTCTATCCGCGCTCTGCCTTGAGGGGTCATCTGCGCGTGGGAAAGCGCGTTGCTCGCGATCGTTACGTCGTTGCCCGCATTGGTGATATGAACCAGCTCCAATCGTCCAGATGCGACCAATACGTTGATCGCAAACGCTTGATCGAGCCACTGGTTGAAAGTACCGACGGACCCTCCCAGCAGCCCACCGTCGGTGAGCGCACCGGAAAAGCGGTGGGAATACTTCTGTATCAGCCCTGCGGTGATCTGGCCTCCCAGAGAATCGCCCCAGGCGATAGTGCGCGACGGCTTGCTAACGAGAGAAGCAAATTTGTCGAGCGTTGCAATTTGGTCGCGCATCGCGCATGCAATGACCCAGCCCCCTGCGCAATACGACGAGCCTGCGAGCGCGAAGCCATGCGACAGAAGATACGTACGGGCGGGGTCGCCAACATCGAGGTTCATGTCGTCCGGGGGATTGGGAATGGTGCCGGGAAAGCGCGCTGCATGGCTCCATAGGAGCAACGTCCGGTTCCATTTTCCCGGAACCTCGATTAAGTAGCTGGATCCATCGGAAAAATTGCCGGTATATTTTTTGATCGAAAGTGCCGGGCGACCGTTTACGGGCAGGACGTTGGAGTCCGCCGTCGCCCCATGAGGTTGCAGCAATGAAGGCGTTATTTGATTGGCCCCGCACGATGCGAGTAGCGCGGTGGATAGAACCACGGCGAGACCGTAAAGAAAACGAGAAGCTTGCATCGGTAAACGCTCCATTTCTGCGGCTCGACCGTAGCGGTCGATCACCGCGACGGGCTTAGTGCCGTAATCCCATAAATCGGCGATGCCGACCGGCCAAAATCCCTTTGATGGCGATAAGTTCAGCGGTCGTGAGTTGCCGATTTGTTAGTGTGTGCGATCCTGCAATAGACCGACTTGTCTCGGCTGCAGCGGCGCGCGTCTCGCCGGCGCGCGGAATCAGGAGGACAGCGTGAATGTCCCCGTTCGGCAGCGATCCAAGGCCCGCGATTTCCCCTCGATCGTTGATGGCCAGGGCTATGAACAAATGGAGCTGGGAGCCGGGGGGAATCAGCGTGTTTAAGTCGACGATAGACACCTTCTCCCATAAGTACGCGTCGAAGACCGTGGCGTCGCAGCTGAAATCGCTGCCGACAATCTGACTCTTGGAATTGATCCAGCTAGCGTCGCCGTTGTCGGTGCCGGGAACCGAGCCGAGATCCCTCTTGACTCCGTTCCTCCATAAGAACGAGTGTTGACCGCCGCCCTCGAGGTTCGGACAATTCTGAGTAGTGCCGCCCCAGCCAACGGCTTCCCCCCGGTCATTGATCCACGCTCCATCGCCGCCGGGACCTCCGAACGTCCCGAGGTCAACAAGCCGGCGCCCATTCCACAAGAATGGATGAGCTCGTTGTTCGCCCGCCAGCGTCATCAGACCGAGTACTTCGCCGCGATCGTTGAGGCCCTCGATGTTGTACACCTGTGTACCACCCAGTGTCCCGAGGTCGCGCATTTTGCCCTTCTGCCACAAAAACGGATGATACGTTGGAAGGCCAGTGCCTTGGTTCGGAGTCGAGTTGACGTACGACCATCCTGCTACCTGTCCGCGCTCGTTTACGTCAACGGCGAACGCGTCGGGGCCGCCCAGCGTGCCTAGGTCCCGCTTCGAGCCGTTCTGCCAAAGATATCCTCGCGTCTGCGTTCCATTCGAAGTGCCCAAAAAGTTGTAAATGAATGAGTAAGGGTCGGGAATCGTGTTAGTCGTCGCGCCGGCAACTTGACCGCGGTCATTGACGGCATTGGCGTTAGTCTCACCGCCGCCAAAGGTTCCAAGGTCGGCGACCTTGTCGCCGTCCCAAAGCGCGGCGCGGACTTCTGGAAAGCCGGGAACTATTGGATCCGTCTTGCCGTTTTGGGCGACTCCCGCGATCAGATCGTTGTTGCTGACCGACACCGCGACGGCGCTCCCTTTGCTTAGGGCGCTCAGGCGTACTAGCTCTCGATTCCGCGTTGCAAACGCGCGCGTAGTGTAGCAGTCCGGCAGCCTTATCAACCCGTCGAAGCAGAAGGCGGGAAAGGGATCGGGGATCGAGGTGTCCGCCGCCCCAACTAACGTTCCGCGATCATTTAAAACTTGTGAGGGTAGGCATACGGGCGTGAACGAGCATATCGTGCTATTCGGCCCGCCAAACGTGCCTAAGTCGACGAGGTGATACCGGATGTGATCGCCGCCCCCCACCCTGACGCTGCTTGATTGCGATGGTGCCGCTGGAAGTTGCGGCGCGGTCGACTGACTACCGCCGCACGAAGCGAGTAGCGCCGTGGATAAGACCACTGCGAAACCATGGGCGAAACGATAGGCTTTCATGGGAAGTCGCTCCATTTCTGCCCTCCACTGCAGCGCCCAAGTGGACGCGGCTGAGGAGCCGGCGGCCGCCTGCCAGGCCCTTAGTGTAGCACTTTAAAGGCGGCGCGTCTTTATTTACTGCGGCTGGGCGCTACGGGGTTAAGGCAAACACGGTTCCATGGTAGGCAGGTCCGCGGCGCGCACTGCCGCCGCACGAAGCGAGTAGCACGCTGCCAATTCCTTATCTCATGAACGGAAGCGCGCACGGATGTAATTCGTACGTCATCAGGCGTCCCGTGATCGTCTTGTCTTGCTGCAATAACGCGATCAGTTCTTCGTCCGTTGAGGCTTCGTAGATCGCGATGCCGCCGGCGTCATCGAGAAAGGGGCCGCCCACGAGCAGGTCGCCTGCCGCATGGCGTTCGGCTAAGAAATCGCGATGACCACTGACGCCTTCTTGTTCGTGGAAACGCCGGCCGGCGATCCAGCGCGGGCCGGGTTTGTAGATAACGGTAAACAGGCTCATGCAACGCTCCCTTTCATCGTCTCTTTAGGAAGTCTCGTTACGCTTCGATATGGCTCGGCGCGGATGATTTTCGCGGCCGAAAGCACCGCGCACAAACCGACCGCGCCGTCGCCCACGACCGTGCCGCGCAGGCTGGCCCCGATCGGACGTTTTCCAGCCGCACGTCGCGCGGCCCGTGGTAGACTCGAGGTCGCGTCGCGGGCCCTGTCGACGGACTGCCCGCTTGCAACCGATTCGACCTAAGTCGGGTCTGGGGTGCGGACGCGAGGGATTCATGGTATAATCCCCCGCAGAGTTCGAGCGCGATCTTTCGAATGGTCGATAAGTTGCGCCACAGAAAGATCGGTTTTTATTATCATCCCCCACTTCAAATCAAAACTCGACTCCGCTGGAGTACGGTTTTCGATTTTTCGCCGAGCTCAACAACGGCCGACAGGCCCAGCACACACCCTTAAGAGTTAGGACACCCATAGAAATGTATACTGACGAAACGCTTACCTGCGTCGACTGCGGGACAAACTTTACGTTCACCTCCGGTCAGCAGGAGTTCTTTGCCAGCAAAGGCTTCACGAACAAGCCCAGCCGCTGCAACGATTGCCGCGCTGCGCGCAGAAGCTCCGGCGGAGAACGGCGAGGCGGCGGCTTCGATTCCTCGCGCCGGCAGATGTTCCAAGCAACCTGCGGTCAATGCGGCGGAGTCGCGGAGGTTCCGTTTGAGCCGAAGTCCGGGAGACCGGTCTACTGCCGCGACTGCTTCGCGTCACGTTCTTCGTATCGGTAGGTGAGCCACCGAGTTCGCCGGACGCTCAACGGGCTCGGCCTGGGCGCGATTCACGCTCTGGCCTTGCTCGCGTTCATTCCTGCAATCTTTCACTGGAGCGCCGTCGCGGCGGCAGGCGTGTTGCTCTACCTCACCGGCGGGCTCGGTATCGCGCTGTGCTTTCATCGAACGCTGACGCATCGCGGACTGCGGTTGCGCAAACCGCTGGAATACGGTCTAGCAATTCTCGGGACGCTGGCGATGCAAGCCGATCCCATTCGCTGGGTGGCTACGCATCGCAAGCATCACGCTCACGCCGATACGACCGACGATCCGCACGATCGTCACCGAGGCTTCCGTTGGGCGCACGTCGCCTGGTTATGCCGGCCCAACGAAGCGTTTCCGACCGAGAGCGAGCTCCGGCGTTTCGCCCCGGACCTCTTCGCGCAGCGGTTCTATCGCGGACTACGCTACGCGCAGTGGCCGCTCCATCTTTCGCTCGCAATCGTTTTATTCGCGTTGGGAGGGTGGAGCTGGGTGATTTGGGGCATGTTCGTTCGGCTTGCCGTCAGCTATCACGCGACGTGGCTCGTGAATAGTGCGGCGCATTCGATCGGCTACCGAACGTTTCGCACGCGCGACTTATCGACGAACTGTTGGTGGGTCGCGCTCATCTCATGGGGCGAGGGCTGGCACAACAATCACCACGCCTTTCCCTATTCCGCGCGCCACGGCTTTCGTTGGTTCGAAATCGATCCGACATGGTGGCTCGTGCGGCTACTGCGTTGGGTGCACCTTGCCGACCACGTGCGGCTTCCGTCCAGGCGGGCGTTGACGACGACGCAATAACGCTCCCCTACCTACGGAATCAACGCGAAAATCGTCCCGCAACCCTTGTGCAAGCATCCCGTGCCGTCCAAGCTGGCCGTGCCGTACATCGTGCCGTTTACGTCGATCAGGCCGCCGAGTGGGCCAGCTCCGTCGGAACCGCCCGAGAATCGATACAGCACGTGCTCCTTACCGGCCGTCGTAATGCTGAAGATCGTTCCGCAACCAAAGAAGCATCCCGAACTGCCGCCTTGATACGTCGTGCCGTACAGCGTCCGCTTTACGTTGATTAAGCCACCGCCGGGGCTCGCTGCGTCATAATCGTCACGGAAGTTATACAAGACCTTCTCCGTGCCGGTCGTCGTGATGGAGAAAACGGTTCCCCAAGCGCTCGAGCCGCCGCTGCTGGTCGTGCTGTACATCGTGCCGTTTACGTTGAGCAACCGCGAATCGGGTTCAATCCCGTCGGCGCCACCAAAACTGTGCAGCACTTTCTCCGTGCCGCTCGTCGTAATAGCAAAGACCGTTCCGCTGCCGTTCGCGCCGCCCATAAAGGTCGTACCGTACAGAACGCCGTTCACGTGGATTAGGCTCGCCAGTGGTTCCGCGCCGTCGGAGCCACTTCCGAAGCTGTGCAGCACCTGCTCCGTGCCGGTCGTCGCAACGCTAAAAACGGTTCCGCTGCCATTCGTACCGCCCCGCGAGGTTGTGCCGTACATCGTGCCGTTCACGTTGAGGAGGCCCGCTTCCGGGTTGGCTCCGTCGGAGCCGCCAGCGAAACTATACAGCACCCGTTCCCTGCCGGCCGTCGTAACGCGGAAGACGGTTCCGACGCCGTTCGCACCACCGCCGACGGTCGTGCCGTACAGTGCGCCATTCAACTTGATCAGTCGGGAAACCGGGAACATGCCGTCACCGGAGGCGGCCCCGAAGTTGTACAGCACCTTCTCCGTGCCGGTCGTCGTTACGCTGAACACCGTTCCGCCATGTTTTGCACCACCCCGGGGCGTCGTGCCATACAGCTTACCGTCCAGGTCGATCAGGGTGGCTTCCGGCCTTGCTCCGTCGCCGCGGCGATGCCCATGGAAGTGGTACAGCACCTGGAAGGTCGCAGCAGGTACCGCTATCCCCGCTGTTGGTTGCATCCCGCCCGGTCGAGCGATCGGCGGTGCTCCGCCGCTGCACGCTGCGAGCAATGCGACTACGCAAATACTGAAGCCACGACAAACATGGTTACAACGAGACTCTTTCATGCAACGATCCTCCCTCCGACGATCAGAGCGTCAGTATTTGTTGGCTGCCACCGTTCCCAGCGGTAACGGGAAACCGCTGCCGAGGATCGCAAGCGCCGAACCCCCGCCGGGGTACTTGAAGACCTCGCCGTCTTGGTTGGTCGCGTCCGCGCAATAGACGAGGCCCATAACGATCCAGGTCTGCGCGCAGTCCCCGGCGCCCATCAGCCTTATCGTGCCCTTCAGCTTCGCGTGCGTTCCCGTGACGGTGTATTGATACATCGAGTTGTTCGCCTGATCGGTGACCGTGAGGTACGTGCCGTCCCACTGCACCGAGCCGGGGAAGCCCACCGTGTTGCTCGTGACGATCGTTTGGACCGTCTTGGTGCCGCTCGGGATCTCGTCGAGCTGGAAGGCCGATGCGTTGGTGAAACCGTCCAAGAAGAGATTCCCCTTGGCGTCGTAGCCGTCGAAGTATTCTCGGGCCAAGGGCGTTGGAATCGCCGTGCCCTTCCCGCTCGCGTGCTTGAAGATGAAGATGTCGCCGGTATCCGACCCATACAAGATCCCCACGGCGAGGTCGCCCGCGGTATTCATGGCGCAGCTCGATGGGTTGGCGCCGGACGGAACGGAGAGCGTCTTTATCGGCGTCTGCGGGACCTTGTAGTTCGTGATCTGAGCGGTGCCCGCGACGATCCAGAACGTCTTCTTTCCATAGCCGGAGAGGACGTTCGTGCATCCCTGCCCGCCGACGTTATTGATGATGCCTTTTTGATTCGTGCTCTTCGGATAGTTGAAGATACCGGCGTACGTACCGTAGTCGTTGATGATGTACTCGTGCGGCCGCCTGCCATGCCCGTGAGGAGCGATCACCGCGTAACGGTTCGGCGGGCCCAGGCGCGCAGCCGTTACCAATCTGCCGTTGACGGAGAGCGTGCGGCCGACGTAGGTGGCACTTAGCGTCGCGGTTGACGGCGCGACCGCCGAGCCGGCGCAGGCCGAGCACAACGCCAGCGCAACGAGGGCGGTGGGGCACTTCGCTAGACCAGCGGCGTTCACGACATCACTCCTTTTGAGTAGAGATCGCTGCGGCCATGGCGAGTTTGTGGTCGTTGTTCCACGGCGGCCCGACGGCTTTGCGCATATCGAGGAAATGCGCGTCGAAGTTTGCGATGCGCAAGGACCGGGTCGCATCATCGGCTACTTTCTTCGAATCGTACCAGTAAACGGCCCAGCCGCGCGCGGCGGCAGCTTTTGCGAGGGCTTGACGGTACATCACCCAGTCGGCGACGTTGCGTGCGCGGTAGTCCTTAATTCGTTCGGCGATTGTCGGCGGGAGTTCCGGGCAGTTACGAAGGGCGACGCCGTTGATGCGCGGCACAGTCGTCGCGACTTCTGCCAGCGCGCGCGCCGCATGCTCTTCCGCCGAGGCGCGCACGCGCTCGACTAACGCCACTCCCTCGCCCGCCGGAAGCATCTGTGCTTCGTGGTGATGCGGAATCGCGGGAAGATCGTCGTCCACGAGTTCTACACGGCGGCGATCGAGCAGCGTTCCATCGCGCGCTACCGTTACCAGTATCGCCCAACCGCCGTGATCCGATACGCCGATAATGGCGCCGCCGTTAGGCATTGCGGTTGCGGTGCATTCGCACTTGATTCCGTGATCCTGCGCAGCGACCTCTTTCAAAGGATTTCGTGTGGCTAGAATAATACGATGGAGCGGAAATGTTTTGGAGCGTGTACTTCGGACTTCAACGAGCCGTCATCATTCCTTTGCTTTGTGCTGTCACGCTCGCGGCCGGCACAGCGGCTAACACTCCCGTAGGCGCGCTGATCGGTATGCCGGACGCGCGGGACGGGCGACACGATTTCGACTTCGAAGTCGGCACGTGGAAAATGAGTCCGAGCGGGAACGGTCACGTCGTCCGGAAACTGTGGGACGGCGCCACGATCGCCCAGCTCATCGTGCCTAGGCCAGCGCGGCACGTGCGAGGGTCGCTGTTGACGATCTACCGGCCCTCGAGCCGCGAGTGGAACATTTACTGGGCCGACGCCGGCGACGGCACGGTATCGCGGCCGCTCATCGGGCACTTTCACGACAGCGTCGGCATTTTCATAGGCCACGATTCCCTGAACGGACGCCCAGCCCTGATTCGCCTCGTGTTTTCGCATATCTCGGCGCGATCTTTCCAAACGGTTCAGAGCGAATCGGTGGACAATGGTCGCACGTGGGCAGGCGAGCGGACCGAAATCTACAGCCGCGTTTGAAAAATCGCAACTTTCCGGCGCGCTGACGCGTTGTATAAAGGTCATGCCGACCGCTAATCCACCCGTTGCCGTCTTATCCATCAAGCCTCCCCGTAACTCGACGGGCGCCGACGTGGCCGAGCCCGTGTACGGCGGATACGCCAACGGTCGGGGCGACGTCGTGCTGTTCACTGACGAAGCGGCGTACGGGGTGAACTTCAAGAAGCAGACGCTGCAGCCCCGCCCGCAGTTGAATCCCGGTGCGCAAGCACGGTACGATAGAACGCAGGCCGGCGACGATTTTCAGTACGGTAACAAGACGTTTCGCCGATTGAGCGAGCCGCAGGTCGTTGAGATCTGTGAATCCGGCGCCTTCACGTTAAGCCCTCGACAACTGCCGTACTAAGTTAACGACGCCTTCCGCGGTCGACGGGCGCGCCGATCGCAACGCCGAACGCCACGCCCAGGGCAAGCCCTTCTACGACGTGATGTGACGCCGCTCCGATCGCGACGCCGATACCGGCACCGAGCGATGAACGCGCCTAAACGCACGACTCCATGTCTTCGCAGCGCGTTTGACAAACCATGCGTGTCGTGTTAAGGTGCTGCAATATTACTCGATTCCGTCCGCAAAGGAGGCACGAATGAACGATAACATTACGCTGTGCTTCCCTGCACCCAACATGGGCTGCGGGTCGACGTTTGTTCAGCCTTCGGAGGGGATTACGGCGTAACCGCCGCTTCTAGTTTCCTTTCGAAGGCCTCCGCGAACGTCGGGGGCCTTTTCATTTTAATCGGTTTTCTTCCAACAGAAAGGCGAATGATGGACTATTGGGTCAAAAACGAAGTCCGCGCTCGCCGTGACGAAGTAGTCGCGAGCTATAGCCGGCACCGTAAAGATGTCGCGATCCTGCCGCAAATCACGGCGCGCGCCGTCGTCGCAAACGCGGCACAGGCGCTGAGCGATACGCTCGCAGCGGTCGCGCGCAGCTTGCGACGCGACCAAGCGGCGTGACGGAAGGTCTCAAGGAAGGGCGTCTTGCGCATTGGTGTCTGCGCCCTTCCACTCCCCCTCGAATCGCGCGCGAACGGCGGCGGCTTCGCGCGGGCTCTTTATAGTTAGGTAAGCTTCAGCCAAGCCGAAGAGCGCGCGCGGATCGTTCGGATACAATTGCAGCGTCTGGGTGAACGCGTCGATTGCGCGGGGCGCATCGCCGAGACGCAGCTCGAGCGCTCCGAGCGCTTCCCCCGCGGGAATCAACGGAATGACTTCGGCGCTGAACTCGGCACGCTGCGTTGTCTCGGCCCGGGCGATCCAGCCGCGCGCCGCGCTCACGTCGCCCTTGGCTTCGGCAAGCCGTGCCAAGAACAGGTCGGCGAGATAGCTTCCCGGCGCGCCGCTCTTCGCGGTAGAAATTTTTCCTGCGATGAGCGCCGCTTCGCTGAGCCGTCCCAGCTGCAGCGCAGCCAAGCCTTTAACGCTCGGTGCTTCAAAGCCCGAATCGGCTTCGCCATACGCTTCCGAATAGCGCCCGAAACGCAGCGCGGTGAGTGCGTAAAAGCTCGTATCGAACGCTCCGGCCATGCGATCGGCCCAGTGGCGAGCCGCGGCATAGCTGCCGAGCATCATGGTGGCGGAGTAACCAACGGCAATGTCGTGCTTTCGATAGTGCGCTTCATATTCGGCGCCCGACTCTGAAGCGGGCAAGTCATTCAGCAATGCGATGGCCCGCTGGCTCGAAGCCTCCGCCCGTGCATAGTCGCCGGTTTCAATCCAGTAGTGAGCCGGCATGTGCGCGAGGTGTTCCGCTTCGGACGCAAAGGATGCGGCATCGAGATGCTGCGCGCACGCCAGCGCGGGCGTCCGATCGGGGGCCACGTCGTAGAGATGGATGCAGAGGTGGTTCGCCATCGGGTTGGACGGGTCGCGTTGAAGGACGTCGCTTACCAGAGCGAGCGCGTCGCGGGAAGGCGGTCTCGCAGGCTGTCCGCCCTTCCAGCTCAGACCACCGGCTTCCAGTGAGGCTTCGGCAGCCAAAAGCTCCGCCGCTTCGTCGCCGGATGCGCGCGCGAAGCGCAGCATCGCCTCGCGATACGCGGCGTCGTCAGCGCTCCATCGCGCAAAGCTTCCTTTATAACGCTCGCCCATGATCGCGACGAACTGTCGCTCGCGCGGCGTGGCGCCGGCGAGCAGCGCTTCGGCCTTCGAAATCGAGGCAGCGCCGCGAGCGAACTGCGCGGCAGTCATCGGCGTATTGAGGTCAGGGCCGCTCGAGAGCGCCATTCCCCAGTACGCCATGGCGAGCCGCGGATCGTATCGCGCCGCCACTTGAAAGGCGTCATACGCCGCGAAGCCGTCGTAGGCGTAATATAGGAAGAGTCCGCGGTCGACGGCGGCTTGCGCCGATTCACTCGACGTGGACACCGGAAACTGAACCGAGGTGGCCGCCGTCACGACCGCGGCAAGCATGGCCCCAGGAAGCCTCACGCCGATAATTTTTCACGACGCGCGTTGCGAGTCCGCGCTGGACGGTCGACCGACGGGTAGGGTAACATGTGAATTTGTCCAAGAGCCGTCTCCGGCTTGGGCGCGTAGCTCAGTGGGAGAGCATCCGCTTCACACGCGGGGGGTCGCTGGTTCGAGCCCAGCCGTGCCCACCAAATGCCGGTGAAGCCGGTCTTTGGCGCTGTAGCTCAGTTGGTTAGAGCGTCGCCCTGTCACGGCGAAGGTCGTGGGTTCGAGCCCCATCAGCGTCGCCATCGTCACGAGCGCATCGCGCGGTCGGAGTTCAACGGCACCGCGATGCGCTCGCCAAAAACAATCGAGCCAAGGTAGCTCAGTCGGTAGAGCACGCGCCTGAAAAGCGCGGTGTCGGCAGTTCGATTCTGCCCCTTGGCACCACCCTTATTTGTGAAGCGTGCGGTCGAAGAAGTCGATCGTGCGCTGCCATGCCGTTTCGGCATGCTCGCGGTGATAGTGACCCAGCCCGCCCTTGCCGGGTTGCCCCGTGTTGAAGAACCCGTGCTGGGCCTCGTAACGATGAAACTCGTGCGGAACGCCCGACGCTTTCAAACGCTGCTCAAGCGAATCCACTCCGTTGATCGTGAAGAAGCCGTCCTCGGTCGCCCAGTGTCCCTGCACCGGAATCGAAATTTTCCCCGGGTCGCCCGCCTCGGCTGGAGGATAGCCGTACCAAATGCTCGCGGCGTCGAAACCATCGTGCATGGCGGCGATCAGCGCCAACGCGCCGCCCATGCAGAACCCCATGACTCCGACTCGTCGCGCCCCTTTGTCCCGTAAGAAGTTTTGCGCGCCCATGAGATCTTGCGTCGCGGCATCGGTAAAGTCCAAGCCCTCCATGAGGTGGTTCGCTTCATCGCCGGTCGCGGCGCTGCGCCCGCGATATAAGTCCGGTATCAGCACGTTGAACCCGTGTGACGCGAGTCGATCCGCCGTTGCCTTAAGCCGCTCGTCAACGCCCCACCACTCTTGCACGAGCACGATTCCCGGCGACTCGGGGCCGGAGTTGGCCTGAGCCAGATACCCCGGCGCGCGGCCGCCATCGCCGCGCGCAAACTCGATCATCGTTCCCATTAGCGCTGCTTCAGGGCCGGCATCTCTTCGGCGTCTTGCCGGTCGAGATTCTCCACGCGCTCGGTCAAAAGCCACTCGTTCGCCTCGCGAACGTGTTCCGGGCGAACGCGCCCGCTAAACCACGCGTAGAGCAGCTCATCCGTCCGATTGCGTTGCAAGGCATCGTCGAACTCGGCGGGAGTTATGCGCCAGCGCTCCATCATGCCTTGATCCATAGGGCAGGGATAGACGTAATCGTAGATCGTTCCGGCGGCGGCTGCGCGCCCTTTGTCCGCGGCGCGCAACAGCCACAACGCTTCGCCGATCGGCTCGCGCCCGCGGCGTGGGAAGGTCTTTCCGTCTCGAAAATCTGTCGGCATTCATCCCATAACGTGCGTTTGCGTTACGGGGGTTGCGGCGTTGTGCGAGCGAACGATGGCTAGCGATGGAAGAGGCAGGTGTAACGCACGAGCCGCGCTGGCACGCATCGATCGCTGTCCTTGCCGCCGTCGCGCTCTACGTCACGCTCCCGCCGCGCTTGATAATCGGTCCGGTGTGGGTCGCGCCGATGCTGGTACTGGTCCTGCTCGTGCCGCTCTCGATCCTGACCCCGCATCGCGGCAAGGAGACGCGCCGCGCACGGTTTTGGAGCATACTGCTCATCTGCATCGTCAATTTTTTCAACCTCGCCTCGGTGCTGCTGCTCGTCGGCGGGCTCTTTCACCCGCAGAAGGCCTCGCTGCATAGCGCGGCGGTGCTGCTGCGAACCGGCGGCCAAATTTGGGCAACGAACATCTTGGTCTTCGCTCTGTGGTTCTGGGAGCTCGATGGAGACGGCCCGGATGCGCGCGCGCACGCGACCGCAGCCATCGAGTTCCAAAACGCCGACTTTCTCTTTCCGCAGATGCAGATGGCGCTTGCAGGTGGCGAGAGCGCACGCTGCGTGAACCGATTGTGGAAGCCGCAGTTCATCGACTACGTGTATCTCGCGTTCACGAATTCGACCGCGTTCAGTCCCACCGATACAATGCCTCTGAGCCGATGGGCGAAGGTACTGATGACGGTGGAAGCGCTGATCTCGCTGATCACCGTCGCGATTGTCGTCGCTCGCTCGATCAATGCCATCGGTTAAAATGCCGGCGAGCCAACCTTCCACGGGCACTGGGGGTTGTAGGGCAGGGTATGAGCCGGCTCGAACCGGGAGGGCGCCAAAAGCGACTGGGTCCGACACGCGCGGGTATGATGTAATGGTAGCCTGCGACCTTCCCAAGGTTGATGCGTGGGTTCGATTCCCACTACCCGCTCGCGAGGGCATATTGGGGTATGGCGACGTAGCCAAGTGGTAAGGCAGGGCTCTGCAAAAGCCCCATTCGGCAGTTCGAATCTGCCCGTCGCCTCAAAACTGAAAGCCGAGCGGAGGCGCTCCAAATCGTGCGCGTAGCCGTCGTGGGGGCGGGCGCCATCGGCGGATTTGTCGCAGCGGCGCTGGCGAAGGCGGGCGTACCGGTCGCAATCGTCGCGCGGGGTGCGCACCTTTCTGCGATTCAGCGCCACGGATTGCAGGTGCAGGGCGACCTCGGCACGTTCAGCGTTCGCTTGGAAGCGAGCGCGGATCTGGCGCGACTCGGTTCTTTCGACGCGCTGCTCCTGACCTTTAAAGCGCACCAGTGGCCGCAGCTGCTGCCGCAGCTGGAGCCCTTCGCCGCGACGGCGACGACCATCGTCACGCTGCAAAACGGGCTGCCGTTTTGGTACGTGCGCGAGCCTCCTTTGCGCAGCGTCGATCCGGGCGGCGCGATCGAGCGGCTCTTCGCCGACGAGCAAGTCGTCGGCGGCGTCGTGCACGTGTCGGGCGAAGTCGTCGCGCCGGGCGAGATCAGGCAGAGCGGCGGATTACGATACGTACTGGGCGCGCCGGACCGCGGCGACAGTGAAGCGGCTCGGCGTCTCGTCGAACTGTTTGCGGGCGCCGGTCTGGCCGCCGAGCTCGACACGAATATCCGCGCGACGGTTTGGCTGAAGCTCGTGAACAACGCGGCGCTTAACTCGCTCAGCGTGCTGCGGCGTTCGACGATCAAGCCGCTCTTGGGCGATCCCGGGGTCCGAGCGCACGCGCGCAGGCTGATGGTTGAGGCGCTGCAGGTCGGAGAAGCGATGAACGTCGTCTCCGATGTCGACGTGGATGCACGTCTCGAATATGCCGCGCGACTGAACGACGTGAAGACCTCGACGCTGCAAGACTACGAGCGCGGCCGCCCCCTCGAGTTGGAGCCGATCCTCGGGGCCGTCATCGAGCTTGCGGACCGCTTCGGCGTCGAGGTGCCCTCATTGAGAGCCGCATACGCTGCGCTGAAGACGAGCGCGCCGCCGGAACGCCTACGTTGAGCGAACGATCCTCGCCGGAGGTTCGGATCGAAGACTTGAGCGGCGTCGGGCCAAAAAGTGCGCCGCTCTTTCGCGAACTAGGACTCGATACGGCGCGCGCGTTGCTCGAGTACCTTCCGTTCCGTTACGATGACTTTCGATTTCCAACGCCGGCGGCGCGTCTCGGAGAGACGGGCGGCGAGGAGAACGCCGTCGGGCGGGTCGTCGCCGTGAAGGAACGCCGCGTGCGCGGACTCGAGATCGTCGAGGTCGATTTAGTGGACGATGCCGGCACGCGTTTTTCAGCGAAGTGGATCGGGCGCAACCGGTACGTCTACGGGCGATTTCACGAGGGGATGCGGCTGTTCGTGCGTGGCCGCGCGGAGCGCAACTTCTCGGGACCGATGGTCGCCGTGACGCATTACGAGCAGCTCGGCGAAGCGGAGGAGTACCGCGGCGACCTGCAGCCCGTCTATCGTGCGAGCAAAGATCTTCCCAGCCGCAAGATCGCCGCGGTGGTGAAGAAAAATTTGCCGCGCCTCGTGGAGCTCGCGCCGCCCGATCCCATACCGATGGCGGTCGCAACGGCGCGCCGCTATCCGACGCTGCGCGACGCCTACCGCGCGGTTCATGCGCCGCAGACTCCGGAGGGGGCGAACGCTGCACGGGAGCGTTTCGTATTCGGCGAGTTTCTTGCACTCGCGACGTCGGCACAGCTGCGGCGATCCGAACGCGAGCGCGACCACGACGCTCGCCCCCTGCGCGTTCCAGCCGACTTGCTCGAACGCTTCGAAAGGGCGTTGCCGTTTGCGCTCACCGGCGCGCAACGCAGGACGATCCGTGAAATCTGGGCCGACATGGGGCGCGACGTTCCGATGAATCGCCTGCTCCAAGGCGACGTCGGCAGCGGCAAGACGCTCGTTGCGGCCGCCGCGGTGCTGCTGGCGGCGGTCAACGGGACGCAGTCCGCGCTGATGGCGCCGACGGAACTGCTCGCGTGGCAGCACGCAGGGAAATTGGCGCCGCTGCTGCTCCCGTTTGGCCTCGGCAGCGAGGCGCTCTTCGGAAGCCAGAGCGGACGCGCGCGAACGGCCGCGCGCGCCCGCCTCGCCAGCGGAGAGGCCGCGCTCGTCGTCGGCACCCACGCGCTTCTGACCGAAGGCGTGGGCTTCGATCGGTTGGGGCTTGCGATCATTGACGAACAGCACCGATTCGGCGTCGAGCAACGCGCGCGGCTGCGCGCCAAAGGGGCTTCGCCGCATACGCTGCACATGACCGCGACACCGATCCCGCGCACGCTCGCGCAATCGCTGTATGCCGACCTCGATATATCTACGATTGACGAGTTGCCCCCCGGCCGGACGCCCATCGACACGTTTGCGGTGCGCACGACTCGGTTGCCGGCGGTCTACGAGTTCGTACGAAAGGTGGTCGGGCGGGGGAATCAAGCCTACGTCGTGGCGCCCGCGATCGACGAAAGCGAAGAAGACCAAACGTTGGCGAGCGCAGTTGCCGAAGCTGCGCGCCTGAGAGAAGACGTGCTTGCGGAGTTGAGAGTCGGACTGCTGCACGGCCGGCTGTCCTCGCGGGAGAAGGACGAGGCCATGGCTCGGTTTGCTCGGGGCGAGACCGACGTCCTCGTTTCGACGACCGTCATCGAGGTGGGAGTGGACGTTGCCAACGCCACAACGATGGTAGTGCTGGACGCCCATCGCTACGGGCTGGCCCAACTGCATCAGTTGCGCGGACGGGTCGGCCGGGGCGCTGCGAAATCGTACTGCATCCTCGTCTATCCCGACGACGCCGGCGAAACCCAGCGCCTGGACATCCTCACTCGAACGACCGATGGCTTCCTCATTGCGGATGAAGATTTGCGACTGCGTGGTCCGGGACAACTGGGCGGCACGATCCAGTCCGGCAACTCGGATCTGCGCTTCGGGGATTTGCGCCGCGATATCCACATTTACCGGGCGGCGAAATCGGCCGCGGAGAGCATCGTCGCGGGCGATCCGCGGCTGACGCAACCCGAACACTCGGGACTGCGAGCGGCGCTCGCGTCCGAGCCGAGCACGAGAACGCTGCTGCTTTCGTCATAAATCCTAGGACCTCACCGCGTGGCGCGTCGAACGCGCGGCGCATGGAGCGGATCACCGGGATCGGTTTCGATCTCGACCACACGCTTGCGATCGACAACACGTTGGAACGTGTGGCGTTCGAGCGATTGCTGGAGGCGGTCTTGGCTCAGGGCGGCCGAACGTGCGGCACGCTGACCGACGAGTTGGATGCGATCGACGAGCTGCTGCGCCACCAGCGCCGCGGCGACTTTTCCGTTGACGACGCGGTGCGGCGCTTCGTTTCCACGCACGGTGTCACTCCCGAGCAGCGGCACGTTGCCGCATTCAGGGAGACGGCGCTCGGCCTGATCGACGATCTCGTGATTCCGTTACCCAACGTGCGCTCGACGCTCGAAGCGCTGGGTGAGCGCGGAATCGCCATGGCGGTCTTGACGAACGGTTGGAATCCGATGCAGGTACGCAAGGCGCGCCGCGCGGGCTTCGCCGGGCCGGTGCTCGTGAGCAGCGAGATTGGGGTGCAGAAGCCGGCGGCGGCGGCTTTTGAGACGCTCCTACGGACGCTGGGGTCGGCACCGGAGCGAAGCTGCTACGTGGGCGACGATCCACACGGCGACGTCGCCGGCGCGCACGCGGCCGGAATGCGCGCGATCTGGGTCGATTGGGAACACAAGACGTTTCCCAGCGAGGTTGCGCCGCCGGATATGACCGTTCATCAATTTGACGAGCTGCTCGGCATCGTCGGCGCGCCCGTAGGAGCGACGTAGGTGCGTGCCCTTCTCGTCGCGGTCACGGCATTGACCCTGCTGGCGATAGAGTCGCCGCCGAGCTATCACGACCGGCTCGTCGACCTGGAGCGCCGGTATACGGCATGGTCGTTTGCGCAAAACCCCACGGCGGCCACCGACGCGGGAATTCACGAGTACGACACGCGGCTGGCCGACTATTCCGCGAAGACGCAGGCCTCGCAGATGCAGCAGCTGCGACGCTACCGCAACGAGCTCGCGCTGCTGCAACCGTCCGCGGGAGCGAGCGCACACGATCGCATGGATTATCTGTTGATCCGTTCCGACCTCGAGGCGGAGTGGTGGAACCGGGACGTGATACGGGGCCTGCAGCGCAACCCGACGTTCTACGAAGGCGAATGCAGCAACGGCATCTTTTCAATCGTTAAGCGGCAGTACGCGTCCGACGAGGTTCGCATTCGCGATGCCGTCGCGCGGCTGCGCGCGTGTCCCACGGTTTTGCAGCAGGGCCGCACGAACTTGACGAAACCGGTGCGCGAGTTCGCGCAGATCGCGTCCGAAGACATACGCGACGGGAGCTCGCTCTACACGACGACACTGGACGCTCTGGCGCCAAACGTGTCGCCGTCGCTCCGCGCACAGCTTTCGAGCGCGCAGCGCGCCGCTCTGAGCTCGCTGCAGGCGTATCGGCGGTGGCTGGATGCGCGCATGTCGACATTTTCGCCGGGCGGTTTCGCCGTCGGCCGAAAGCAATACGACTGGTTTCTTCATCGCGTGCTCCTGCTGCCGTACGACTCGGCCGCCGTCGCGCAGATCGGCCGCTTAGAGCTGGCGCGCGATCGAGCGCTGGAGGCGTGGGAAGACGGTCGGGACGCGCATTCCCCCGCCGCCAGCCCACCCCCGTCGTTCGATTCGAAGCAGAGCTTTTTGGCATATTACGAGCGCAGCCTCGGGCAGATCGTATCGTTCATCAACGCGCACCAGATCGTGACGATTCCACCGTACATCGGAGCCTTTCACATCGTTGAAGTGCCGAAGGCGCTGGCCGCCACGTATCCAGGTGGATTCATGAACCCGCCTGGGATGTTCTCGAGCGATCCGCAAGGATTCTATTTCGTTCCGGATTTCAGCCCTACCAATCAAAGCTTCTTCGTGCAGCAGGCGCGCCAATCGGTGCTGCCGTTGTTGGGGCACGAGGGCATTCCGGGACATTTCTTGCAGTTTTCCGAGGCGTATCACAATCCCGATTTGATCCGCCACGTCCACCAGGACGGCGTTTTTTCCGAGGGCTGGGCCTTTTACGGCGAGGAGATGTTGATGCGCGAGGGGCTCTACGCCGACGACCCTGGCGCGCGCCGTCAGGTCATTCATCTCATGCGCCACCGCGCGACGCGCATCGGCGTCGACGTCGGCTTGGCGACCGGTGCGATGAGCCTTCCTGCCGCGATCGCGTACTTTCAAAAGAATGCGGGCATCGACTACGCCACCGCCCGCGGAGAGGCGACGCGCTTCGCCATGGACCCGGGACAAGCGATTGACTATCTCACCGGTAAGACGCAACTCGAAGCGCTGTTGGCGCTGGATCGGGATCGCGAGGGAGGCAGCTTCTCGCTGCGCAACTTTCACGACCGGCTGCTGTCGTTCGGTACGGTCCCGTATTCGACGATTCGTTTCGAGTGGTTCGGCGACGCGGGCTGGCTCAACGCGTCGCTAACGCCGCTCGCGCCGCGCGAGTTCTAGAGACGCGCTGATGCCGCGCATTACGAGCGGATCGCTGGGCAGCCGCAAGCTGCGCTCGCCGAAGGGCGGCCAGGTGCGGCCGACGCCCGGACGCGTGAAAGAGTCGCTCTTTTCGATCTTGATGCACCGGCTGGACGGCGCGCGCGTCTTGGATCTCTTCTCTGGAACCGGCGCGATCGGTTTCGAGGCCGCCTCCCGGGGCGCCTCACGCGTGGTCTGCGTCGAGGCGCAGCGCGAAATCGCCGCGGCGATCGAGGAGTCGGCGAAGGGGTTCGGCGTCAGCGACGTGGTGACGGTCTTTCAGGCCCCCGTCGAACGCGCGCTCTATCGCCTCGAGGGGCCGTTCGACATCGTGTACCTCGACCCGCCGTATGCGGACCCGGTGCCGCTTGCGCTCTTTGCGCTCATGCGAGAGCGCGGTCTGTTGGCGCCGGACGCGCTGGTCGTCTACGAGCACGCAGCGAAGCGGATTCTGCCCGACATACCCGGATATCGCTCCACACGCGAAGAAGTCTACGGCGATGTGGCTCTCGCTTTCTTATCGCCGGTCAATTGACCGACGGTAAGGTTGCGCGCGGCACGCTCGCAGTCTATCCGGGATCGTTCGATCCTCCCACGAACGGTCACTTGGACGTTATTGAGCGCGCGGCGCGGGTCTTTGGCGAGCTGGTCGTCGCGATCGTCGTCAACCCGCAGAAGCGAGCGCCGATGTTCTCGCTGGACGAGCGCGTGACCATGCTGAAACGCTGCGTCGAGCGCTTTGACAACGTGCGAGTGGAGCACTTTACGGGACTCTTGGCAGATTACGTGAAGGCCGCGAAGGCGCAAGTGATCGTCAAGGGTCTGCGCGTCGTCTCCGATTTCGAGAGCGAGATGTCGGCGGCGCTGATGAACAGGTCGCTCTCCGACGTGGACACGTTCTTCTTAATGTCCGATCAGAAGTATTCATTCGTCAGCTCGAGCCTCGTCAAAGAGGTGTTCTTCTTAGGCGGCGACGTCGCCGCGCTCGTCCCCCAACCGGTACTCCGCCTCATGGCGGAGAAGCGAACGACTCTACAACGGAGGTAGCAATGTCGGTCTATCGCGTCCTTGATAAGCTCGAAGCGTACGTGCACGAGGGCACGTGGCTTCCGGCCGGTTACCGCATCCTCTCTGAGGAGCGGCTCGTGGAACTCGTTGAGAAGATTCGTGCGTCACTGCCTACCGAGGTCGGACGCGCCAAAGTCATTGCCAAAGATCACGATCGAATGCTGCGGGCAGCGCAAGAGAAGGCGCAAGCGATCGTGGACGAGGCGTCGAGCAAGCACGACGAGCTCGTGGACCAGAATGAGATCGTCCAGCGGGCGCGGGCGACGGCCGAGTCGGTGCTGCGCGACGCTGAACAAGAGGTCCAGCGCATTCGGGAAGGCGCCGACCGCTACGCCGCACAGGTGCTGTCGGAGATGGAAACCCGCCTCTCGGGCGCGCTCGGCGCGGTCCGCAAGGGGCGCGACCTGCTCAGCGGCGCGCGACAAGCACCGGAGCAACCGCTGGCGGAGACGGCCGCAAAGAGCAAGCGGGCTGCCTTCGACTTACAGAGCGCGGCGACGATTGCCCCGGAGGAGACCGCGACGCTCGAATCGGTCTAGTTTGGGAATAACCGGCCCATGAAGCAACTAGCAATCATCCTTGCGCTCGCCGGGACGTTTGCCGTGCCGGCCCTCGCCCAGCAACAACCCGGCGGCATCTCGGGAACCGTCGTAGATGTGAAGACCGGGCAGCCGATCGCTCATGCGACGCTCTACTACTACCGGTCGCCGTACCTCGAGCATGGTCCGAACCGCATCATGACGCTCGAGACCAACAGCAAGGGCTACTTCAGCGATATCACGCTGGAGCCGGGACGGTACGTCGTGATGGCGCGCTTTCCCGGAAAGGTCCAAGGCTGCGCCGTCGACGACGTGATGAGCGGCGAAGTCGCACGCGTGCGCATCGAGATGGGCCACGACGCCCTCATGTGCAGCGGGCCGCGCGTTCATCCGGCCCTCGTCGATCCCAACGCCTCGGCGGACGTCTACCGGATTTAAGCGTTACGAAAAAGCGCGGGACTTACACCGGGGGCGCTTGCACGTTATGTGCAAACGCTTCCAGTCTCGCGCGGTCGATCGCTCTGACGCGCCCGCGGTCGAGCTCGAGCGCTCCAGCGTTGCGCAGCCGCAACAGCGCGCGCGCCGCCATGTCGCGCACCGTGCCGGCCGCAGCGGCGATTTGCGCCTGGGATAAATTTTCGACGCCGGGCAGGCCGCGCGCCATACCGACCGACGTTCGCGCGTAGCCGAGCAAGAACTTTGCGACCCGCTGAAGCACGTGGGCGAACGCCAAGTCGGCGATCGTGTCGATCGAACGCCGCCGCGCCTGTGAGGAAGCGACAAGGAAGCCTAAGGCGAGCTCGGCATCGTTGCGTGCGGCGTGAACGACGGCCTCGCTCGGAACTGTAACGATCGTCGCGTCGGTGAGCGCTTCGGCTCGCGTCGTAGCGCCGCCGCCGTCGAACGTTCCGCTCTCGTTGAGCGTATCGTGCGTGAGCCGCTCGCCGATCGTGTGCGTCTTGCCGTCGGGTGAAAGCAGCGTGTAGATCGCTTTGCCGCTCTTGACGATGCCGAGATACGGCCAAACCTCGCCCTCGTCAAAGATAGTTTCGCCGGACTTGTAGCTGCGCTCGCTCATCTGCGATGCGAGCTCCTTGAGCGTATTTCCCTTGGCGGACGTGAATGCCGCCACGTGCGACAGAAAAGTCTCGCCGTCCGCATTTTCGTCGATTCGTTCGAGGCGAACCGTCCAGCGGTTGCCGCCCAGATTACGCGCGTCCCAGGAGAAGCGTCCGGGCCGAAGCTGGGCCATCTCGTTGCGTAGGGCGCGCGGATCGGTCTCCTCGTTGATCTCGAGCGCGCTTCCGACGCCGAGCTTGTCGAAGGTTTCCAAAATTTGAGCCGTCTTTGTCGCAGGCAGCAGCGAGCGGGCATCAAAAGTGACCGCGGCGGGACGGTTGATAGGCATGATTCCGTCTTAGGGGCACCCGGCGACGGTGCCTGCCGGGACGAGTGCGCACCGACGCGAATACGCGCTGGCTATGACCACGCAGGCAGTAGACACCGACATCGTCATTCTCAACGGTGCGCGCACGCCATTCGGAAATCTCGGCGGCACCCTGTCCGACTTGAGCGCCACCGACCTCGCCGTTGCGGCGGCGCAAGGCGCCATTGCCCGCAGCGGCGTTCCGGTGGAGAAAATTGACGAAGTCGTGTTCGGTAACGTGATTCAAAGCAGTCCCGACGCCATTTACCTCGCGCGCCACGTCGGGCTGCGGGCGGGAGTTCCAATGGAAGCGCCGGCGTTGACCGTCAATCGGCTCTGCGGCTCGGGCCTGCAGGCGATCCTTTCCGCGGCGGAATCGCTGGCCTTAGGCACGGCGACCTATGCGCTCGCCGGCGGCACGGAGAACATGTCGCAAGCGCCGCACGTCGTGCGCGGAGCGCGCAAGGGCTTTCATCTCGGCCAGAACGTCGCGTTCGAAGACTCGCTGTGGACCGCGCTGACGGACTCCTACGGTAACACGCCCATGGCGATCACGGCCGAAAATCTCGCGAAGAAATACGGCATCTCGCGCGCCGAGTGCGACGAGTTCGCGTTGACAAGTCAGGAACGCGCACTGGCGTCCCAAGGCGATGGTTTTTTTGCAGAGGAGATCGTTGCGGTGGACGTCCCGGGGCCGCGCGGCACGACGGTGCGAGTCGAAAAGGACGAAGGGCCGCGCCAGGGACTGAACATGGAGAAGCTCGGGAAGCTTCCCGCTCGCTTCGTGCGCGACGGCGTCGTTACGCCGGGGAACGCAAGCGGCATCACGGACGGCGCCGCGGCGGTCGTGCTTACGACGGCGGCGCGCGCGAAGGCGGATGGCTTGTCGTGGATGGGGCGCTTGATCAGCGGCGCCGTGGTGGGAGTAGAACCGCAGATCATGGGAATCGGTCCGGCGTTCTCAATTCCAAAGGCGCTCGCACGCGCAAACCTCGGACTGCGCGACCTCAAGGTATTGGAGATCAACGAGGCGTTTGCGCCGCAAGTGCTGGCGTGCCTGCGCGAGATGAATGCATCGAACGGGCGCGCAGACGGCGTGCCGCTCAATCCGCATGGCGGCGCCATCGCGTTGGGCCATCCGCTGGGCGCATCCGGCGCGCGCCTGGCGTTGACGGCGCTGCACGAGCTGCAGGCGCAGGGCGGCGGCTATGCGGTCGCGTCGGCGTGCATTGGAGGCGGGCAAGGCATTGCAGCCGTCTTCCGCGCAGAGTAGCGAGCCGGCAAAACCACCTTCCATCGGCGCAAGAGTTTGGGACGCGCTCGCGCTCCTCGTGGTCGCTTTTGCGATTTGGAAGATTTTCGTCGCCCCGCGCTCATTCATCGCGGCGCACCGCGTCCCGGCGCCCGCGGCCGTGTTCGAACGTCTCGACGGGAAATCGTTTCGGCTAGCGGATCAACGCGGGCACACCGTGTTTCTCGATTTCTTTGCCAGTTGGTGCGCGCCGTGCAAAGTCGAGCTGCCGCTGGTCCAATCGTGGGCGGCGCACAATCCCCACGCCGCCGTGGTTGCCGTTGACGTCGGGGAGAAGCGGTCGGTCGTGGAAGAGTACGCGCGGCGAATGCACCTGCGCTTCGTCGCCCTCGATCCGGAGAGCAGCGCGCGAGCGCTCTTCAGCGTCGTCGGATTGCCCACGGTCGTCGTAATCGACGGGCACGGCGACGTGCGAGCGCGGTGGGAGGGCCTGAATCCCGCCATCGGCCTCGCCATGACCAACGCCGAAAGTAAACTCTAAGTCTACTTACCTTTCCAGACGGGCTTGCGCTTTTCGAGGAAGGCGCCGGTACCTTCTTTGATGTCTTCGGTGTCCACGAGCGTTCCGAACTCCAGCGCCTCCAGCTCCAACGCGTCGTCGATCGGAAGATGCGCGCCATTGTTGATCGTTCGCTTGCAGGCGGCTATCGCGAGGGGTGCCTTTGCGGCGATCGTGCGAGCGATGCGCTTCGCTTCGTCCATCAACTCGGCTGCCGGCACGACTCGCTCGATGAGACCGATGCGCTGCGCGTGTTCCGCGTCGATCATCTCGCCGGTCAGACACAGGTAGGTCGCCATTCCCTTGCCCACGCGTCGCGTCGTGCGCGCCGTTCCGCCGTAGCCGGGAATCAGCCCGAGATTGACCTCCGGCTGACCGAACTTCGCGTTCTCGGCCGCGACGATGATGTCGCCGGCCATGGCGATCTCGCAGCCACCACCGAGCGCAAAACCGTTGACCGCCATGATTACGGGCTTGCTCATCCGCTCAATTTGTCGGGTGAGGGCTTGTCCGCTCCGCGACTGAGTCGCGCCCATTCCGGCGGACGACAGCGCATTCAGCTCGCCGATGTCCGCGCCGGCGGCAAATGCTTTCTCGCCGGCCCCCGTCAGGATGACGACGCGGACGCCGTCGTCGCGCTCCAGTTGAGCGAGCGCGCTCGAAACTTCTTTGAGCAAGTTCGTGCGTAACGCGTTGAGCACGTTCGGACGATTAAAGGTAAGGATGCCGATCGGCGCCTCGATGGCTACCGCGATATCTTCAAAGACCATGACGCAACCTTATGGTTTGATAAAGAGGCAGGTTCCTTCGTTCCGTTGCGGGGAAAGAGTAGCCGTGGCGGTCAGAACTGCATATCACGAAGCTCTCGAGGCGACGCGCCTGGACGTCGTTCGGCTTGGTGCGCTCGTCGGTGATGCCATTCGCATAGCGGTCGATGCCCTGAACACTCGCGACGCCGCGGCAGGGGCCCGCGTCGTTGCGGGCGACGACGTTATCGACGATCTGCGGCACCGCATCGAAGGAAACTGCATCGAGCTGATCTGGCGCCAGCAGCCGGTCGCCGGCGAGCTGCGCGAGATCGCTGCGATGCTCGAAATCGCGACCGACTTGGAACGCGTCGGCGATTACGCCGTCGACATCTCCAAGAACGCGATCAAGCTCTCGGATCAACCGATGCGGCCCCAGCGCGTCGAGATCGATCGCATCGCGGCGGTGGCGCATTCGCTGCTGCTCGACGCGATGCGCGCGTATACGGAGCGCGACGCCGCGTTAGCCAGTACCGTTATCGATCGCGACGATGAAGTCGATAAGCTCTACAAGCGCAGCATCAAGCTGCTGCAAGAGGAGATGCGTTCCGATCCCGAGATCGTGCGACCGGGGACGCGCTACCTGTTCGTGCTGGCCTCGCTCGAACGAGTCGGCGACCGAGCGGGCAACATCGCCTGGCACACCAAGGACATGATCGGCGCACAGTGACCCCGATCCCGCGGACGGAGTTTGCCGTCACGCGCGACTACGTCTACCTGAATCACGCGTCGGCCGGCGTCCTGCCAAACTCGTCGATTGCCGCCATTGAGAAGTTCGCGCGCGGCTCGGGAGCCGCCGGGGTGCTGTCGACGTTTGCCTACGACCTGCGCATGTCGGAGTATCGCGAACGCATCGGCCGGTTCATCGGGGCCGACGGTGATGAGATTGCCATGATCCCGGCGACCGGCGCCGGCGCAAACGTCATCGCGCTCGGTCTGGATTGGAAACCCGGCGATGAGGTGCTCCTAGCCGACGACGACTTTCCCGCCAACGTGGTCCCGTGGCTCGCGTTGCGCAGGCACGGCGTCGCGGTGCGCTTCGTGCGAATTCGCGAAGGCCGGCTGACTCCGGACCGGCTTCGCACGGAAATTTCGCCGCGTACTCGGGTCGTGGCGCTCTCGTGGGTGTCGTATGCCGACGGATACCGTCACGACCTCGCCGCGCTGGCTGAGGTCGCACATCGCTCCGGCGCGCTACTCTGCGTGGACGCGATGCAGGGTCTCGGTGCGCTCCCGCTCGACGTGCGCGCCGGCAATCTCGATGCGGTCTACGCGGGCGGCGCGAAGTGGATGCTGGCACTGCACGGAATCGGGTTCCTGTTCGTCGCGCGGGAATTGCGCGAACGTCTCGCGCTCGCCATGCCGGGCTGGCGCTCGATGCGTGACATGTGGGACTTCCATAACTACGACCAACCGTACGCGCAGGACGCTATGCGATTCGAAGGCGGCACGCCGAACCTGCTCGGGACCCTGTCGATCGTATCGGCGATCGAACTCTTCGAGCGCGCCGGTACGGCGCAGATTGCCGCGCATATTGCCGGTCTGACCGATCGCCTTTGCGATGGGTTGCAGCGCATCGGTGCGAGGCTCGTGACGGTTCGCGGTCAACTCGCGTCCTCCGGGATCGTGACGTTCGAAATGCCGGGGCGCGACAGCATCGAGATCGGTCGCTCGCTCGAACGGCAAAGCATTATCACGACCTATCGCTCGTCGGGCATTCGCGTTTCGCCGCACGGCTACAATACGGAGGCGGAGATCGACGCGGCGCTCGACGCGTTGCGTGAATTGGCTCCGATCGCGGTAAAGGCATAGAACGATGTTGTCGGCATTATTGCTTGCCGCGGGAGTCGGCGCGGCATTTCCGAGCGCAGGGGTCTATCGCTACACGGCGACGATGAGCGGCGAGAATATCGGCTCCTGGTCAGTCAATGTGACGCAGGATGCCTCGCACGCGCAGATCGACGAGAACTCAAATGCTTCGGTCATGGGATTGCAAGTGTCCGCGACTGCGTCGCTCGTGCTCGGGCCGGATCTCGATCCGCTGCGTTATACCGGAACGTACCACACGCCGATGCAGTCGCCCAACGTCAGCATTGACGTGACGGCGAACGAAGCGACGGCGAGTGGAGCGATGACGAGCCAACCGCGGCATCTGACGCTGGCGGCCGGCACGAATCATTTCGTCGTCGTGGAGCCGGGGCTGCTCGCCGGTCTGTTCGCGCTTCCGGCCCAGCTGGCTGCTTGGAAGGAGACAACCGTGACCTGGATCACGCCGGCGACGGCGCAGGCGCAAACGCTGAGGGTCGGTACGCCGCCTTCAAGTTCGCGACCCTCCGACGTCCCGGCCTCGGATGCGCTGCTCTCCGTCGAGCATCCGATCGCGGTGACCATTTGGTACGACCCCGCGACGCTCGTACCCGATGAGATCGGCGTGCCGTCGCAAAACGCCGTGTTACGAAGGCAACGTTAGCGCAGGGTTTCGATGACGTGAAACTCCGCCGGCTCCAGCGAGCCGACGGCTTTCGACGACAACGGCATCCCCCGGAGAAGCCGCTCCAGGACGCTAAGCGTTCCGCGATGGCCGACGACGAGAGCCGCGCGATTGGAGCGAAGTGCGTCAAGTAGCGGTTCGAGCCGTCGTGCCACGTCTTCGAAGCTCTCGCCGCCCGGCGGCCGAAACGTCACCGGATCGCGGCGGCGATCCGCGACCTGATCGGGTACGTGGGACTCGAGCCAGTTCATCGTCTTGCCCTCCCAGTCGCCGAAGCTGACTTCGCGCAACGCGTCCTCGATCGTGAAGGGCACGTCGGGTGCGGCGATCTCGCGCGTCTGGAGGCAGCGTCGCATCGGACTCACATAACACCGCGCAAACGCGGACCGCCGCAAGTCCTCGCGCAGCCGCTCGCACTGCATGCGACCGGCTCGGCTCAGGGGCGGATCGCTAAACGAGAGAAACTGTCCCAGCGCGTTGTTCTCGGTCGCGCCGTGGCGGCAGAGAACGATGCGCCCCAAGTCAGCCCGAGTCGCGCAGAACGGATGAGGTCATCACCGCGTCCGTCATTCCATGAATTAGCCGCTTGTCCGCCGGGGCGATCGTCGCCAGCACGCCACCGAGCGCAACGCTTTCCTCGCCGGTGACGAAATAGTAGGGGCACAGACGTACTCGACCGTCGTACTCGCGGATCTCATCGCGCTCCCGGTCCAGATACCGCTGCCTCACGCGCTTGCCCTTATGAAATCGTTGCAGTACCCATGGATTGCGCTCGAACGACTCCAGCGCCGCGTCGATGGCCCCTTGCCACCCCTCGCGAGTCAGGTCGTCGCCAACCTTGACTCCGCGCGAACCCCATGCGAGCGCGGAGAAGCCCGATGGTTTGATCACGTACGTGCGCTCGCTTTTCGGGAGCGATCCGAGTTGGCGAAAGTCGCTGACCGGTGAGCCGGAAGCGTAGAGCTCTTCGATTACGGCTTGGGGTGGCATCCTTCGAGGATCGATGACCCACGTCTTCGGAAAGAGCCGCACGAGACCGTCGAAGGTTTGCGCTCCCAGCTCCGAACGCCAGAAGGGCGCCAGTGCGTGATGATGCAGCAGCGCAAACGCCAGCTTCTCTTCGAGCGATGCCTTCGGCGGCGGAGTCATTTTGACGCGATTGTGCCGCGCCGCGTAGAGCATCAGCTCTTGTTTCGGGACGTTGAAGAGATCGAATAGCTCGAAGTTGCGATAGATTGCGTCGAGCCGCGACTCGCGCCCGTCGTCGTGGCGGATGAAGAGCCCGTCTTCCGTGAACGTGAGCTCCTGCGGCTTTCGCAGCCATGCATCCGCGAGATCCAAGCGCCGCAGTTCGGCCGCGAGCCAGTCCATCTCGTTTCGGTAGTCGGCTGACTCGTCGGACACGACGATTCCGACCGTCGGACGTTCGACCCCCGTCGCGTGCGCGAGCATCGCGGCGAAGCCTTTCGGGATGCCGTCGTCACCGCCGAAGCTCTCGATCCCGAGGCTGCAATACGCGTGAGTCATTGCGCCGACGAATCCCATTCCGCCCGGGATGCTGTCGAGCTCGGTCGCGACGAACCCGTCATCGGTCAAGATCAAATCCGGACGAATGACGCCCGGGACCTCTTGCTTGAAACGATTTTGACGCGCCAGCTTCACGATCTGCTGCGGCTTTCCGCAATCGAGATACTCGGCGACGAATGCGGGCGCCGTACCGCGGACGCTGCGGTTGTACAGGTTGTTCAGCGCGCGATAGAAGGCCAGCAGCTCCGTCCCCAAACGTTCGACCTCGCGGGCCTGTTCTGAGGACAATGCGAACGGCTCGGGGCTGACGCGCCAGGCGATACGCTCGTTCTCGTCGGTGACCCGGAAGAGTCCGGGTGGTATCGCTTCGTATAGGTGGTGCGCTTGCTCGCGAGCCGTGAGGTTCGGAATAGTTGCCGTACAAGGCATAAGAAAACAGTCTCCTCTATCGACAGCCGTCGGGAATCTTGGAGCTGTTAAAGGCGATGTACCGCCGCCGCATATGCCTTTAGTAAAGGGGCGCCGTCTTAAATAGGTTGCAGGCTCACTTGATCGTGATGGCGCCGGGGGTCAGGAGCGCCCCTTCGACGTGGACGAGCCCGCGCGAGTATGCCAGCGTCAAGTGCAGCGTGCCCGCGAGGTTCACGGCCGTCAAGTCGATCGTCGAGAGCACGCGCGAGACGCCCTCGTCGGCAAGGAAGTGCAACTGACCGGCACGTTGCGCGGAAGCGCCCCGGGCGCTGTATCGCACGCTAAAGGGCACGAAGATTTCCGTCGTGCCGTCGCGCCGTGCCGGCCCCGTGACGCAATAGACGATCGTCACCGGGGTGTTTTGCACGGTGAGCGTCTCTTGGGTGCAGTCGGCGGCCACGCTGCGTACGGGAGCAGCGGCCAGCAGCGCCCAAACTGTGAATATTCGCAGCGCCATGGTCGGTTGTCAGTTGGTTCGGTACGATTTGGCGTGCCCCCCGTCGAAGCGAACCGCATGCAAGTCCGCGTGTTGGCGTTCGCGCGCCTTCGGGAGATGCTTGAAACGTCCGAGGCGCGCGTAGAGCTCCCTCAGGGTGCGCGCATCGCCGACGTTTGGGAAGCCTTGGAGCGCCGGTTTCCGGCCCTGCGCGGGCAATCGTCATGGATCCGGATCGCCTGCAACGGGCGCTTGGTGGATCCGAATCAATCGTTGCTCGACGGGGACGAAGTCGCGTTGCTGCCGCCGGTCGGGGGCGGGTGAACTCCGTCTTGGAACTCGTGGACATCGTTTACGAGCCGATCGATCCCGGTAGGCTCGAGGCGACAAGGCGTCCGTGCGACGGGGCCGCCGTGACGTTCTTCGGGCGCGTGCGCGGTTACGCCGACGATGCGCGTTCCATCGCCGCGCTCTCGTATGAATCGTACGAACCGATGGCGCGCGCGGAGCTCGGCGCTATCGCGCGCGAGGCGCGCGAGCGCTATGGCGACGTGAACGTCGCGATCGTTCACCGGGTCGGCGACGTGCTCCCGGGCGAAATTTCGGTCGGCATCGTCGTGTCTGCGGCACATCGCGCCGCGGCGTTCGATGCGTGCCGGTACGCAATCGAAGAGGTCAAACGCCGTGCGCCGATTTGGAAGAAGGAGCGCTACGCCGATGGCGCGTCGGCGTGGAAGGAGAACTCCGCGCCGTGAGCCGCGTCGAGCTCTTTGTAGTTCGAGGAGATCGTAACCCCGTCGCGATCTTGTGGTATTGCCCTCGACGGCCGAGAGGCATCACGCTGATCGCGGGGCACGGCTACTCGTCGAGCAAACACAATCTCGACTTCCTCTGTTCGTTTCTGGCCGGACACGGTTACGGCGTCTACAGTTTGGATTTTCCGGGACACAAGCTCGGGGCCAGCGGCGGCGAACTTCGCGCCGTCGCCGATTGCATCGACGCGATGCGCTGCGCGGTCGAATTCGCGAGAGGACGTGGCGACGCGGCGCTCTATACAATGGGACATAGCATGGGTGCGATGACCGCGCTCTTTACCGCGGCGCTCGATCCGGAAGTCTTGGGCGGCGTCGCCATCGCTACCGGATATGGAAGGCCGAGCGCGGTCGAAGCGCTGCGCGCCGTTGGAACCGCGGACTTTCGTTCCTCTTACGTCGTTGGATTGCCGCTGCCGCAACTGGTCGCCGGCATCGAAAAGACGTACGACGACCTTCTGCCTCGTCTGTCTGGGAGGCCCGTCCTGTACGTCGCGGCGAGCCGCGACGCCGTGGTAAGCCCGCGCAGCGTTCGCGAACTCTACGACCGCGCGCCGCAACCGAAATCGTTTGTGACGATTGAGAGCGACCACACGTACGCGGCCGAGCATGCCAAGGCGACCGTGCTGGAGTGGCTGAACGAACGCCACCCGGGGCGCGAGCCGGCCAACTCGCGCGAGGAGGCGGTCCTGGAATGAATGCGGCGCAACTCCGGCGCTATTCCCGCCATCTGCTGATTCCCGAGGTGGGCCTACGCGGTCAGGAGCGTCTGGCCGGCAGTGGCGCCTTGGTCGTCGGCGCGGGCGGTCTCGGCTCGCCGGCGTTGCAGTACCTCGCCGCCGCGGGGGTCGGTCGCATCGGCATCGTCGACGGCGACGTCGTTGACGAGACGAATTTGCAGCGGCAAACGCTCTTCGGCCTCGACGACGTCGGGCGGCGAAAAGCCGTCGTCGCTTCCCGGCGGTTGCACGCGATCAATCCGTCGATCAGGATTGACACCGTCAGCGCGTCTCTGGATGCCGGCAACGCGCGCTCCCTCGTTCGGTCGTACGATTGCGTCCTCGATTGCACGGATCGCTTTGAGACGCGCTACTTGATCAACGACGCATGCGTGCTCGAGAAGCGACCGAACGTGTACGGATCGATCTTTCGCTTCGACGGACAGGTGAGCGTCTTCGCGCCGGACGGTCCATGCTATCGGTGTCTCTTTCCCGAGATGCCGCCGTCCGGCACCGTGCCGAGTTGCGCCGAGGGCGGGGTGCTCGGGGCGCTTGCCGGAGTCGTCGGCGCGTGGCAGGCGAGCGAAGCCCTCAAGGTGATGCTGCGCGTCGGCGAGCCGTTAATCGGCCGATTGATGCTGATCGACACGCTGCGCGCGCACTCAACCGAAGTGCGTTTTGAGCGCGACGCGCACTGCGCGGTGTGCGGAGATCGGCCAAGGATCGTGGATACGGACGCATCTGCCTACTCCGCCGGCGACACGAACGTTCTTGCAAATGACGTCGCGGAGATCGACGCAGAGGGGTTGGAAGAAGCGTTGGGCGGCGCAACGCTGCTGGACGTACGCGAGCCGCACGAAGCGGTATTGGGAACGATTGAGGGCGCGATTCGGATTCCAGCCTCGCAGCTGGAGGCACGCATGTTCGAGCTCGACAGCGCAACGTGGTACGTCGTCGCATGTCGGGTCGGCGTCAAGTCGGCGTGGGCTGCGCGGCGGCTGCGTGAGGCGGGATTCCATCGGCTGCTCCACCTGCGCGGCGGCCTTCTCACCTACGCCGCGCGGCACGAAGAGTTCGAATTCTTTTGAAGCTGCGATTCTTCGGAACGACGGGAGTCCAACTGCCGGTCGTCGGGCAGGGAACCTGGGACATGCCTGAGAGCGGCACGCGCGCTCGCGAAGCGCGCGAGGCAATTCGCCGCGGCGTGGATCTTGGCATGACGCATCTCGATACGGCGGAGATGTACGGCGCGGGTCGCGTCGAGGAGCTCTTGGGCGAGGCGATCGTGGGAATTCCGCGCGAGAAACTTTTCATCGCCAGCAAGGTGCTGCCGGCCAACGCGAGTTACGACGGAACCCTGGCGGCCGCTCGGCGAAGCATCGATCGCCTGGGATGCGGGTATCTCGATCTGTACATGTTGCACTGGCCGTCCGAGGAGCCGTTAGAAGAGACGATGCGCGCGTTGGCGCGCCTCGTGAGCGATGGCCTCGTGCGGTTTGTGGGAGTGAGCAACTTCGAAGCGGATGCGATGCTGGAGGCGGCCTCGTACCTGCGCGCGACGCCACTGGCCTGCAATCAAGTGCTCTATAATCTTTCGGAGCGGGGCATCGAGCACGAGCTCGTCGCCGTGGCGGAGCGCAACGGCATCGCGATCGTGGCGTACACTCCGTTTGCGCGCGGCAAGTTTCTGCGCTCACGGCGCGCCGGCGAGGTCTTGGACCGCGTAGCGCGCCGCCACGGGGCGACGGTGCACCAAGTCGCGCTCGCGTTCTTGCTGCGCCTACAGAATCTCTTTACGATCCCCAAAGCGGCCCGGGTACGGCACGTGGATGAAAATGCCGCAGCTGCCGGGCTGACGCTCGAGAATGAAGAGATCGCGGCGATCGACGAGGCGTTTCCGCGGCGTGCGGCGGGACCGCTCGCAGTCCTGTGAATTCCGCGAACCTCAACCTGGCGGAGGTGAAAGAGCGCGCCGTCCGCACGGCGATGGCGCTGGGAGCGGCTTCGGTGCGCGTCGTGTCCGCCGCGCCCGATGCGCAATCGCGTCGGCGCATGGCTGAGGCGTTCGCGCGGGGCGACTTCACGACGTGGCGCTACGACGATCGCTATGCGCGTCAAGCGACGGATCCCGGCAAACTACTCGCTGGGGCCCGCAGCGTTCTCTGCGTTGCGGTGCCGTACGGATCGATCGCGACGTCGCCGACGCCGCGCTTGCGCGGCCGCGTCTCGAACTATGCCTGGCTACCGGATTACCACCGAGGCGTTCGTTCCCTCTTGCAAAGCGTGGCACGCGAGATCGACGCCGCCGCCGGCTGCGCCGTCACGGCAATCGCGTGCGATACCCGGCCGCTGGCGGAACGCGCCTTGGCGGCGCGTTCCGGTCTGGGATGGGTGGGAAAACATACGAACGTCATCTCACCGGAATTCGGCTCCTTCGTATTTTTGGGCGAGATCGTCACGACGCTCGATCTCGCGGCCGACGCAACGCTGCGCAAGACCTGCGGAAGTTGCCGCCGATGCGTTGACGCATGTCCGACGCGAGCGTTGCGCGGCGATTACACGATCGACGCGACGCGCTGCATCTCGGATCTGACGCAGCGCGCCGACGGGATTCCGACGGAGATGCGGAGCCTGGTCGGTGACTGGGTGTGGGGATGCGATCTGTGCCAGCTGGTCTGCCCACCGACGGTTGCGGCCGAGCGGAGCCACCGTCGCGAGCAGCCTACGCCGGCATTTGTCGATCTCGTCGCGCTGCTGCGGATGCGCAGCGGCGAGTTCAAGCGACGGTATCGTGCCACCGCGATGGGATGGCGGGGCGCGGCGGTCTTGCGCCGCAACGCCGCCGTCGCGCTGGGCAACTCGCTGGACCGGGCCGCCGTGCCGGCATTGATCGAAAGCCTGCGGAGCGAACGGAACGCCATGGTGCGCGGACACGTTGCGTGGGCTCTGGGACGGCTGGGATCGCCGCCCGCGATCGCGGAGTTGCAGCGCGCTTGCGCGTCGGAGCGCGACGCCGGCGTCTGCGGCGAGATCGCGAGCGCGTTGCAGGGCGCGCAAGGTGTAGCTGCCCCGTGAGCCGTTCGTGGACGATGCTTGCCCTGGTCCTCGCCGTCGAACCGGCCACGGCACCGCAAGCCGACGTGCTGAACCGCATGGCAGCGGTAAACTCGGACCTGCACTCCTTCAGCGCCACGCTACGCGCCCACGTCACGATGAAGTCTTTTCCGTTTCTCTCCGCGGACTTGGTCGGAACTTACTACTACAAGGAGCCCGATAAGACCAAAGTCGTCTTCAATAGCGGCGTTCCGCTGGTCGCTAGCCAGTTCAACAAACTTTACGCGCACATCGAGAGCCCCTCGCGCTGGCGCGAGGTCTATAACGTGACGCTGCTCTCCGACGACGGCATCACGTCCAAGTTCCGGCTCGTGCCCCGCAAGCACGGTAACGTGGATCGCATCGAAGTAGCGGCGGACGACAAGGCCGCGACCGTCACGTCGATGCGGTGGGAGTACGGCAACGGCGGTTACGCCGAGATGATCAACCGCTACACGCGCATCGGCAACGACCTGGTCGTGGAGTCTCAGAAAGGACACGTTGAAGAACCGGGATACGTGGCCGACCTGAACTCGACGATCGACGACTATCGGATCAACCCGTCGTTGCCGGATAGCCTCTTCGTGGATCGCTAGCCGCCGATGCCGATCTCGCTGATTGACGGTTTTGCTCGCCCGATCACGTATTTGCGCGTCTCGGTGACGGACAAGTGCAACCTGCGCTGCATCTACTGCATGCCGGAAGGCGGGCTACCGTGGTTGCGCCGCGACGAGATTCTCACGTATGAAGAGATCGCCACGATCGTCCGTGCGGCCGCCTCGGTTGGAGTGCGAGCGATACGGCTGACCGGCGGCGAACCGTTGGCACGCCGCGAGCTCAGCGGTCTGGTCGCTCGAATTTCGGCGATTCCGGGAATAGAGGACGTCGCGCTTTCGACCAATGGGTTGCTCTTAGCGGCGCAGCTCGACGATCTCGTTGCCGCGGGCCTGCGACGGGTCAACGTCTCACTCGATACGCTGCGCGCCGATCGGTTCGAGGCGCTCGCGCGGCGCCCCGGGCTCGACGCCGTGCTGGCGGCGATCGATGCCGCGATCGAGGCCGGTCTCCAGCCGCTCAAGATTAACTGCGTCGTGATGCGCGGGCGTAACGACGATGAGCTGCTCGCCTTCGCGGAGCTCACTCGAACCCGGCGTGTCTTCGTGCGTTTCATCGAGCTGATGCCCGTCCACGAGAACCTTGGTCTGCAACGCGATGCGTACATCAGCTCAGCCGATATTCTGGACCGGCTTGGCGCGATCGGAGAACTGCTGCCGGTCCTGCCGCCGTTGGGCAACGGACCCGCGCGTTACTTCGCCTTTCCAGGCGCTCCGGGCGCCGTCGGCGTCATCAGTCCGCTCTCGCACGACTACTGCGAGCGCTGCAATCGCGTGCGGCTCTCGGCCGACGGCAACCTTCGACTGTGCCTGTTCGGGGACCGCGGCATCGATCTGCGAACGCCGGTACGAAGCGGCGCAACGGTGACCGAGCTGGCGTCGCTGCTTCGGTCCGCAATGCTCATCAAGCCGGAACGCCATCACCTCCGTTTGGGGGAGACCGCCTCGGCGATGCGGGCGTTCTCCGAGATCGGGGGATAGCCACTTGGTCACAGTCCGACAGGGCGACGCGTTGACCCGGTAATGGAGGAAGCCTTTTCTGCGGATCGCACGGCCGCCGCGCAGGCTCGCACCGAGGCGCTGGTCGTCGAATATCAAGTCAAACTCGCTCGATACCTACGCCGAATGGTCGGTGACGCCGAAGCGGCGCTCGATCTCACGCAGGAAGTCTTTCTCTCGGCCTACCGGATGCTGCAAGCCGACCCACAACGAGAACTAACCGCCGGCTGGCTGTACCGAGCCGCAACGAACGCCGCGATCTCGCTGCTCCGCCGCAAGAAGCTTTTTCGCATGCTGCCTCTCGACCGCGAGGTCGACCGCGACGTCTGGCGGCTGGACGAGCGCAGCGCCAGTTGCGTGGACCTGCAAAGCGCTTTGGCGCGGCTTCCGGCACAGCAATCGTCGGCACTGCTGCTGACGACCTACGCGGGATACTCGTCCGCCGAAGCCGCGCAAATCCTCGGCGCGACGTCCGATGCCATCCGTCAACGCGTCTGCCGAGCGCTGCGCGTTCTGCGCGACGTTATGAAAGAGGATCTGGAACGATGAACCCCCGTACCGACTGCGAGCTAGCCGAAGTGCTGGCCGGCGCGATTGCGCTGGGCGAAGCCGGTGAGAACGAACGTACCGCCTATCGGAGCCATCTTTCGCAGTGTCGCGAGTGTTGCGATGTGCTGGGCGGCGAACGGGAGATCGAGCGCGCCGTCTCCGTCGTACACAGCGCGCGCGAAGGTGAAAGCTGGAGGCCCAGCGCGCGGCTGCCGCTTCGCCGGGCCGGTGCTCGCTACTATCTCTGGGGCTGGAGCGCGTTGGCCGCAGCCGTCGTGATTGCCGTGGCGGCGTCGCGCATGCCGTCGCAGCGCGCCTCCGTGGCCGCGAACGCTCCGGCGCACTCGGTCACCCAAGCGGATGCGCGCGCCATTGCGGTGCTCGACACACAGGTCGGCCCGCGGCGCGAGCATCAAGCGGAGTCACTCAGCGTGGGCGCCATGCTTCCGAGCCGCCGCGTCACGCTCCGACTGAGCGTTGACGACCGGGGACGCCCCAAGCGCTGCATCGTTGAAAACAGTTCGGGCGATGGTGCGCTCGATGCCGCGCTCTGCCGCGTGGCGATGACACCGCGCCAAAAGTAATTACGGCAAGCGAGGCCAAATCCGCCAGCCATGGCGGGGCGGCCGTTCATCTATCGCTTTAGAAACGACCTGCGTCTCGACGATCACGCCGGTTTGACCGTAGCGGCCGCGCGCGGCGCCGTGGTGCCGCTCCTGGTCATTGACGACGCGCTCTCGGCGCGCCTGCGGCGTTCCCCGCGGCGGGCGGCGTACTTTTGCGGCGCGGCGGCGAATCTCGACGCGGACTTACGCGAGCACGGCAGCCGGCTCGTCGTTCGGCGCGGCGCGTTGGAGTCGGAGGTGCTCCGCTTTGCGCAGGAGTCCGACGCCGCCGGCGTCGCTTGGAGCGCGGCGTACGACGCTGACGGCATGGAATCAGATCGGTCCTTGCGGGCGGCGCTCGAAGATCTGGGTTACGCGGCGTGTATCGTCCACGACGCGCCGGTGATTCCGCCCGAGGATATCGCGACCGTTCGCGGCGACGATTCTCGGGGATATCGCGCTTTTGCCCCATACTTTGAAGCCTGGACAGCGCGCCGGGTCAAGTCGTACGAGTCGCCGCTGTTGCTGCAGTTTGCGCGCCTTCAAATCGAAAGCCAATTGCTGCCCGAAGCCGGCGAGTTCGGCAGTTCGCGTCCGGCAGACGCCGCCGGCGCGCGGCGCGCCCAACACGATTTCGACGAGTTCCTCGATCTGCGAGCGGTCGAGTATGCCGCGCGTTCGAGAGTTCCGTCCGCCGACGGAACGTCGCGGCTCTCCGCGCATCTTTCCTTCGGAGCGCTCTCGGCGCGAAGCGTCGTGCGCGCCGCCGCGGAGCGACTTGCCAATCCGCTCGCTATCGGAGAGCAGCGGCGGTCGTTGCGGCTCTATTTGCGATCGCTGGCGCGCAGGGACTTCTTTGCTCAGCTGTCATGGTTCAATCCACAGACTGCTCGAGAGGCGTTGCAGGGAAAGATGCAGGGCTTCCCATGGAGCCGCTCGCATCCGATGCTCGACTCGTGGCGCGCGGGAACGACGGGCTTTCCGCTGGTCGATGCGGGGATACGGCAGCTCCATGAAACGGGCTGGATGCATCCTCACGTTCGATCCGTTGCGGCATCGCTGCTGTGCTTCGACCTTGGAGTGGATTGGCGAATCGGCCAACAGGAGTGGGATCGATGGCTGATCGAGGACGACGATGCCGCGGCGACGGGCAACTGGCAGTGGATCGCGGGCGTCGGGGCCGACATGGCACAATTCCCCCGAATCTACAATCCGGAGCGACAGCGGCGGCGCTTCGACCCCGACGCGATCTACGTCCGGCGCTGGGTTGAGGAGTTACGCCACATTCCGGTCGAGGCGTGGCGCGGCGCGGGGGGCGACTCCCGTCAGCTCACACTCGCGCTCTTCGCTGACCGCTCGTACCCGGCACCGATCGTCGACCACGGCCGAGCCGCGCGCCACTTTCTTAGGCGCTATCGCGAATTTGTGGAGCGGGAGAACTAAAGCCTCGCGCGACTACTCTATGTCGTCCGCAGGAAGTCGCTCGTCGACCCAACTGCTGACGACCGGTATGCGTACGTCGTCACCGTTCCAGGTCTTGATGCCGTAGTACACGCTCGCTACGAGAAACAGGGGCGCGAGCAACGGCAAGATCACCCACGCCGAAATGTTGACGAACGGGACTTGCGCGATCAACGACAGCAGGCCCCATAGCGCGTACATGCCGAGATTGAATCCCAGCGCGGAGAACGCTTGGCGCCGCAACTTGCGCGACTGCTTCCGATCCAGGAGCGAGATTAATGCCAGCGGCCAGAGCGGATAACCGAGGGCGACGAGCGCGCGCGATTCCACGGGATCGGGCGCTGCCGCAACCGTCACCTTTCCGTGTACCGCGGCCGGCGCCGCCCGCGGCGGAATGGTCCCGGCGATTTTCGGACGCGTCGCGGTCGCTGCCTCGACGCGCGCCGCAAGGCGACAGCTGGGGCAGCCGCCGCGTTCGTCGCGACAGGTCGCGCAGATCGCCTTTCCGCACTCGATGCACGGCGCAACCGACGGTACGTTGGCGTGAAAGTAGCAGTCCATTGTCCCTTCGCGAATCCTCCTGCGGTTATTGCACTTTCACGTACCGCCGCGAATCGCAGGAGGTTTCATTGGTCGCCGGTCGCAAGAGCCTGCTGCGGATGAGCCGCCGCTTGATTCTCCAGCGCCTGGCGCTCGAAGCCCGCCCGTACTATCCGCGCATTGGCTTGGCGATGGCGCTCGGCGTTCTGGCCGGCGTGCTCTCGATCGTCCCGCCGCTCGCCTTCCGAATCATCATCAACGACGTGCTCATTCCGCCGCGCGGGCACGCCGCCGACCTCAGGGCGCTGTATCTGTCGCTCGGCCTTACGTCGGTCGCGCTCGTCCTTGCCAACTGCGCGATCTACGGCCAAACGTACTTGACGGCGTGGAGCGGTCAACACCTCGTCGCGCGCCTGCGCGTCCGCCTGTTCGAGCGAATGTTGAACTTACCACTCGGCGAGTTCGATAAGTGGCGTCCCGGCGAATTGATCGCGCGTTTCTCCACCGACTTGCAAATCATGATCGATGCGGTTAGCGTCTCGGTGCCGCAGCTCGTCGTAGCGGTGGCGACCTTCGCCTCGTCGTTCGCTACCATGATCTACCTCGATTGGCTGTTGACGCTGACGCTCGTGCTCGTGGCGCCCGTCGTTTCACTGGCCGTTTCGAACTTTCAGCGGCTCATCAGTGCGAGCACGCACCGAGCGCAGCAGCGCATCGCCGATCTGACGGCCAACTTGTCCGAAGTGATCGGCGGCCAGCGCGTCGTGAAATCGTTCGGCCGCGAACAGTACGAGGTCGAGCGCTTCCGCCGGCGCAACGACGACTTCTTCGGCGCATACATGAAGCTCACGCAGTTCATCCAAACACAGCCGCTCGTCATCTCGACCATCATGGTGGCTGCGGTCGTCGTCATCATGTGGCTCTCCGTGCGGGAGGTGCTCGTGGGCCGCCTCGACACCGGACGCGTCTTTATGTATTGGGGCCTCCTGGTCAACCTCATGAATCCGATGAATCGCGTGGCGGCGTTCTTCGGAGACATCAGCAAAGCGGTTGTCGGCGCCGGACGCGTGTACGAGCTGCTCGATCTTCCGCTCGAAGTGCGGGATCGCGGGGATGCGGTCGCCATGCCGGCGGTGCGTGGTCAAATTGACTATGTGAACGTGACCTTCCGCTATCGGAGCGAAGATCCGCCGGCGCTACGGGGCGTCAGCGCGCGCGTCGAGGCTGGAGAGATCGTCGCGCTTGTCGGGCCGTCGGGCGCGGGTAAGACGACGCTCGTGAACCTCGTGCCACGATTTTACGAGGTTACGGAAGGCATGGTCTGCGTTGACGGCGTGGACGTCCGGCGCGCCCGGCTTTCGGACCTTCGTGCCGCGATCGCCATCGTTCCGCAAGACGTTGCGCTGTTTCGGACCACTATTTTGGAGAACATTCGGTACGGTCGAAACGGGGCTACCGACGCGGAAGTTCGCGCGGCCGCGACCGAGGCGAACGTTGACGAATACGTTCGGACATTTCCCGCGGGATATGCGACTGAAGTCGGCGAGCGCGGCGTGCGCCTCTCCGGAGGGGAGCGACAGCGCATCGCCATTGCGCGCGCCGTGCTCAGGGATCCGCGAATCCTCATCCTCGACGAGGCGACGAGCGCGCTGGACAGCCATTCCGAGACGTTGATCGAAGAGGCGTTGGACCGCCTGCTTCCCGGGCGCACGACCCTCATCATCGCGCATCGCCTTTCCACGATCCGGCGGGCGCACAAGGTGCTCTTCGTTGAAGGCGGACGGATCATCGAGGTCGGCTCGCACGACGAGCTGCTGGCCCGAGGCGGCGCGTACGCCCGACTGCATGCGGCGCAGTTTTCGCTCCGGTAGGTGGCGGAAATCAACGACCCGGGTCGAAGAAGGCGCTCACCCCGGGATGTCCTCAGTCTCGAAGTCGTTGCTTTGAGTGACGGAAACCCGTATTCCCAGACCGCTCAGAAAGGAACTCCAGTTGAACCAGGGATTCACCGTATGGCTTACGGGCCTCTCCGGCGCGGGCAAAAGCACTATCGCGGAACGCCTCGCACCCGAACTCGCTGCTCGCGGCTGCAGCGTTGAGGTGCTCGACGGCGATCAGGTCCGTACCCATCTCTCCAAGGGGCTTGGATTCAGTCGCGAAGACCGAGACACCAACATCGCCAGAATTTCTTTCGTTGCATCGCTCCTCGTCCGGCACGGCGCGGCGGTCATTACCGCGGCCATCTCGCCGTACGCGCAGGCCCGCAACGAGGCTCGCGAGAGAATTGGAAATTCTCAATTCGTCGAAGTGTACGTGCGTTGTTCGTTAGACGAGCTCGTGCGTCGCGACGTCAAGGGACTCTACAAAAAAGCGATTGCCGGCGAAGTGAAACACTTTACCGGCGTTTCGGATCCCTACGAAGCGCCCGAACATCCCGACGTCGTGGTCGATAGCGAAGCCGAAGCCGTCGAAGAGAGCGTCGCAAAGATCCTTGCCGAGCTCGAGCGACGCGGGTTCGCGCAGTCGGGTCGCAAGCCGGCCGTGGAAGGAGCCGTATGATCGCTCCTCACGGCGGCGAGCTGATCAATCGGACGATCGAGTCACGCGACGGGGAGCGCGAGCTCCACGAAGAGGCGAAAGGGCTCCGTGGCCTCACGCTGAGCGCTCGCGAGCTCAACGATCTCGTGCTGATTGCCAATGGCGCGCTCAGCCCGTTGACCGGCTTCATGACGCGCAAGGATTACGATCCGGTCGTGACCTCCATGCGTCTCGGCAACGGCCTGGCGTGGAGCATCCCCGTGGTGCTCGGCGTGAATCGCGAAGAAGCGCCGACTGCGGGAAGCCGCGTGGCGCTCTACGATGGCGACGGCCAGCTCCGCGGCGTCCTCGATGTGGAAGACGTGTTCGAGTACGACAAGAAGCGGGAAGCACTCAACGTCTACGGCACCGACGAAGAGAAGCACCCCGGCGTGGCGGCGCTCTACGCTCGCAAAGACGTGCTCGTCGGGGGTCCCGTTTGGGTGCTCCCCAGCGAACACGACCCCATCAACCTTTCACCCGCGCAGACACGTGCCGAATTCGAACGCCGGGGCTGGAAGACAATCGTGGGCTTTCAGACGCGCAACCCGGTGCACCGCGCGCACGAGTACATTCAGAAGTGCGCGCTCGAGACGGTCGACGGCCTGCTGCTTCATCCGCTCGTCGGCGAGACGAAAAGCGACGACATCCCGGCCGACGTACGCATGCGCTGCTATCGCGCGCTGCTCGACAACTACTACCCCGCCGATCGCGTTCTGCTCAGCACGCTGCAGGCCGCAATGCGCTACGCAGGGCCGCGAGAGGCCATCTTCCACGCCATCATGCGCAAGAATCACGGCTGCACGCACTTCATCGTCGGACGCGATCACGCCGGCGTTGGAAGTTACTACGGTACGTACGACGCGCAGAAGATGTTCGATCAGTTCAGTACGGAAGAGCTCGGCATCACACCGCTGCGGTTCGAGAACAGCTTCTACTGCCGCCGCTGCCAAGGCATGGCGTCAAAGAAGACCTGCAGTCACGACCCGGAAAGCCACGTCACCTTGAGCGGCACGCAGGTACGCGCGATGCTTCGGGAAGGTCAGTTGCCTCCGCCGGAGTTCTCGCGACCTGAGGTCGCGCAGATACTTATCGAGGCCTCGCGAGAACCGGCCTCAGCGTAATCCTCAGGCGACGTTATCTTGGGGGACCGTGCGGCGCTGATGCAACGCGAAGCGGTTCCCCTCAGGATCCCGCGCGAAGCATGCCATGCACGACGGAAACTCTTGGACTTCACTGATCTCGACACCGGCGCCCTTGATTCGATCGCGCATCGAGTAGAGGTCGTCGACTTCGAACGCTGCGCCGGTCGACGTTCCCGGCTCGAAACCGAGCGATTCCCCGTTGCCGATTCCGAAGGTCGTGTTGCCGACGTCGAACTCGACCCAATGATCGCCGAACGATTCGCCGGGGTTGAGTCCGACGACGTCGCGGTAGAAGTCTCGGCTGCGCGGAACGTCGCGGACGGAGTAGGCGATGAATGCCATGTCTTTGACCAATTGATCCCAACCTCCAGGGCGGCACCGGATTCATGATGGGGCAGATTAGGACCTTTTAGACAGGGAGAGTGCTCATGCTCGTCGTTACACGCAGAATCGACCAATCGATTAGCATTGGAGACGATATCCGCGTCGTCGTCGTCGGCGTCGACGGGGATCAGGTCCAACTTGGTATCGATGCGCCGCAGAAAGTACCGGTCTATCGCAGCGAGATTCTTTCACGAGTAGGAAAAGCTCGGACGCAGCGCAATACAACGCCCTAACCGGCTGCTAAGACGCAGGTTGCAAGCGAGCGGCCACACGCGTGGTGCAATCGCCAATGTTTGCCGGAGGCTTGACCAACGCTCCGGCGGAAGTTAACTTAAGTTACGATGACGGGTATGCGGGTGCTCTGCCGTCGTAGGGCGGCCGGTCTGGGTGTTCGGCGGCACACTCGTATGTTTTTCGGAGAGATGATTCGACTGTGAATTGGGAGTACATCCTCGTCGGATTCATCGTCGGTATGTGCATCGCATATAGCGGCGTAGGAGCCGGCGCCCTGACGACTCCGCTGCTCGTGCTCTTTCTGGGCGTGGGCACCGACGTTGCGATTGGATCAGATCTGCTCTTTGCGCTGGGGACCAAACTCGTCGCCATGATCGCGCACGTTCAGCGCAGGAACGTCCAACTCGCCGTGCTCTGGCGATTGTCGTTAGGCGGATTACCCGGCGCGATCGTTGGCGTGACGGTCAGCGCGCATATGCACAAGGTTCTCGACATTCATCAACTGGAGCATACACTGCGGATCGCGGTCGCCGTGGCACTGCTGCTGTCAGCGGCGGTCATCGCCTTCAATAGACGCCTGGCCGCGGATCTGGGGCAGGGGACTCCGGATGTACTACGGACGCTCCCGATCGCGGCCATCGGCTTCTTCGTGGGCCTTACCGTCAGCATCACGTCGATCGGTGCAGGATCCCTGACATTGCCGTTATTGTTGCTCGTCGTCTCATCGATTGCATTGCGCCGCCTCGTGGGGACGGACGTAGCCTTCGCGATCGTGGTGTTGGTGCCGTCGCTGATCGGTCACTTCCGAATCGGCGACGTCAACGTTAGGCTTGCCGGGATGCTCCTGGTCGGATCGATTCCGGGCGTGTTCGTCGGATCGCATCTCGTCACTAGATTGCCCGAGCGGTGGTTCCGCGGAGCGCTCGTCGGCGTGCTGGTCGTCGTTGCGATCTTTCTACTGCCGATCCACTTGCTGCCGCACTCGTGATCGCCCCCGAGCGATGAGCTCGCCGGCGTGAAATAGGCTTTCGAAGGTCCCGGCGTCGCTCCACCATCCGTCGAGAACGTCGTACTGAAGCTGACCTTCCCGTATGTAGAAGTTGTTGACGTCGGCGATCTCGTACTCGCCGCGCGCGGAGGGCGTCAGCCGCGCAATGTACTCGAAGACACGGGCGTCGTACATGTAGAGTCCCGTGACCGCGTAGCGGCTCTTCGGTACGGCGGGCTTCTCTTCGATCCCGACGATCCGATCGCCGTCGAACACCGGCACCCCGAATCGCTGCAGGTCCTCGCTTTCCTTTAAAAGGATGCGCGCGCCCGACTCTTGGGCGGCGAAGCGCTCGACGTACGGCGCGATGCCGCACTGAAAGATGTTATCGCCCAGAATCACGACGATCCGCTGGCCGTCGGCGAAGTGCTCGCAGAGGCGCAGCGCGTCCGCAATGCCGCCCTCTCCCTGCTGATAGGCGTAATAGATGCCGCGCAAACCGAACTCCGCGCCGTTGCCGAGCAGCCGTAGGAAGTCACCGGCCGAGTTTCCGCCGGTGACGAGCATGATCTCGCGAATTCCTGCGGCGCAGAGGGTCTCGATCGGATAGTAAATCATCGGCCGGTCGTAGACCGGCAACAAGTGCTTGTTCGTCACGTTCGTCAGCGGTCGCAACCGCATGCCGAGCCCGCCGGCCAGCACAATACCTTTCACTTACAACGCCTCGCAACTTCGCCGCTCGGCTGGCGCTTCGTTCGCTTTCGCCACTGCCTTCGGCGCGGCGAAATCTTCACTGCGCGCCCCCGCGCGGATTATCGCCGCGCGGGACCCCAATTAACGCCTCGCGAGTTCGCTGCGCTACGCGTTCTTTGGGCGGGCGCCACCACGATTCGTTGGCACGATACCAGTCGATCGTTCGCGCGATGCCTTCGTCGAACGGCACGCGCGGTTGCCATCCGAGCGCGCGAAGTTTAGCGCAGTTGACGGCGTAGCGCCGGTCGTGACCGGGGCGGTCCGCCACTCGTGCGATGTGCGTCGCGGCGGAGCGGCCGCAGCGTTCGACGAGGAGCCGGGTCAGGTCGTGGTTGGTGCGCGGGGCGCCTGCGCCGATGTTATAGACGTTTCCCGGCTGGCCGCACTCGAGTACGGTCAGGACCGCGCGCGCGTGATCCTCCACGTGGAGCCAATCGCGCACCTGTTGGCCGTCGCCGTAGAGCGGTACCGGAAGATCGTCGAGCAGATTGGTTACGAACAGCGGGACGATCTTCTCGGGAAACTGATTTGGTCCATAGGTGTTGCAGCCCCGCGTGATCAGCACGGGGGCATCGTACGTCGCGTGGAAGGCGAGCCCCAGGAGGTCGCCGGCCGCCTTGCTGGCGGCGTACGGGCTGCGTGGGCGAAGGGGGTCGTGCTCGAGCGATTCGCCGGATGGCACGTCGCCGTACACCTCGTCGGTGGAGACTTGAAGGAAGGGTCCGGCACACGAGGCTCTGGCAGTCTCCAACAATACGAGCGTGCCCAGCGCGTCGGTCTGCAGAAAAGCTTGGGGATTTACGATGGAGCGATCGACGTGCGTCTCGGCGGCGAAGTTGACGATCGCCTCAACGCCGCCCGCCGCGGCTTTCGCGACGGCGGCGGCATCGCAGACGTTCCCGCGCACGAAGCGATAGCGCGGGTGGTCCGCGACGGACGCGAGGTTGGCGGGATTGCCCGCGTACGTCACGGCGTCCAGGTTGACAACTTCGACGTCGGGCCGTTCTTGCAAAACGAGCCGGACGAAGTGCGAGCCGATGAAACCCAAGCCGCCGGTAACGAGCCAGCGCATTGCCCGCCGGTTCGGCGGTGCATGGAAAACTCTTAGGGACGCACGCTTGCTTGCAGGGGCTTCTCATAAGTGGTTGGAGCGCCGTCCCGGGCATGCTATAATCGCGCGGTTGTCTCACTTCACCCCGCAGGGAGGCAGGGTGGCAATGGTTCCTCGACGCGGCGCGATTCTCAAGGATGGGGTGCGCCAGGGAGCCAGAAAGGTAGTCTTTTATGAGCGTCGTCACGATGCGCGAGCTCTTGGAGGCCGGCGTCCATTTCGGCCACCAAACGCGCCGCTGGAACCCAAAGATGAAGCCCTTCATCTTCCAAGAGCGCAACGGAATTTACATCATCGACCTCGCCCTGACGGTCCAGCGCCTGCGCGATACTTACGACGTCGTCAAGCGTCTCGCGCGCGAAGGGCGCATCATTCTCTTCGTAGGGACCAAGAAACAGGCGCAAGACGTGATTCGCGAGGAGGCGGAACGGGCGGGAACTTTCTACGTGAATCAGCGCTGGCTCGGCGGGACGCTCACGAACTTCGCGACGATCCAGAAGCGAATCGCCCGGTTGCGCGAGCTGGAAAACATGAAGCTTCAGGGCGACTTCGAGCGTCTACCCAAGAAAGAGGTTGCGGCGCTTCAAGAGGAGATGAACCGGCTCGAGCGATTCCTCGGCGGCATCAAGGACATGCATCGCCTGCCGGACGCACTCTTCATCGTCGATCCAAAGAAAGAGCGCATCGCGGTGCTCGAGGCCAAGAAGCTCAAGATTCCGATCATCGCCGTGATCGACACCAACTGCGATCCCGAGGAGATCGACTATCCGATTCCCGGAAACGACGATGCGATACGCGCCGTAAAACTCATGGTTAGTAAGATCGCCGACGCGATTGTTGAGGGGCGCACGGAGAGCGAAAGCGCCTACGACCGCCAAGCTTACGAATCGGGGCCGGCGGAGTTCGATTCCGACGAGGTGACGACGATGGCGGAGGCCGGGCTTTGATTTCCTATCAACCACGTCCGGACGAGATCAAAGCGTTACGGGACTCGACCGGTGCGCCGATGATGGACTGCCGCACCGCGCTGATGGAAGCGGCCGGCGACGTCGAGCGCGCACGAGCGGTGCTGCTGGAGCGAGGCGCGGCGCAAGCGGCAAAGAAAGCGCAGCGCAGCGCCGACGAGGGCCTCGTGACGGCTTACATTCACCCAGGCGGCAAGATCGGCGTCCTGCTAGAAGTGAACAGCGAAACGGATTTCGTCGCCCGTAACCCGAGATTTGCGGAGCTCGCGCGCGACATCGCGATGCACGTTGCGGCGATGTCCCCGCAGTACGTGGACCGCGCCGGCGTGCCGAGCGACGTCGTCGACGGAGTGCGCAGCGAGCTTCGAGCCGCGGTCCCGGCCGGGAAATCGGCCGACGTCGCGGAGAAGATCATTGAAGGGAAGCTCAATAAATGGTTCGAGGAGCGCTGCCTGCTCGACCAGGCCTTCGTGAAGGACGATTCGATGACCGTCGGCGATCTGATCCACGCTAACATCGGGGCGCTCGGCGAGCGCCTGCGGGTTCGCCGCTTTACGCGTTACGCGCTTGGTGAATAGCGT
>JAFAXS010000149.1 GCA_019240755.1 Vulcanimicrobiota bacterium | reverse complement strand
TGCAGTCCTCGAGAAATTTGCTTCGCTCGTTGGCAAGCCTTCGCGGACCATTGCATGGGGCGCTTCCTTGGGGGGGATGATTACGGCAGGGCTGATCCAGAACTACCCGGACCGCTTTTCCGGTGCGTTGACCGATGCTGGAGTGCTCGCCGGGTCCGTCGGTTTATTCAATCAGTGGCTCGACCAAGCGTTTGCTATCAACACATTGATCGCGTCTGGGCGATTGGAGCTGGTTCACATCACCCATCCAAACAACGATGTAACCATAGCGAGCAAAGCTCTGTCCCATGCGCAGCTCAGCCCTCAGGGCCGCGCCCGCATAGATTTAATTGCAGCTCTAGGGGATTACCCGGGTTGGAACACCATGCTACCCAACCCGCCGGAACCGCCGCCGCACGATTATGTCGATCGCGAGCGGTACAACTATGCGTCATTGCAAGGTGATGCGAGCTTTGCCTTCTGGGCGATACGCCAGGATTTCGAGCAACGTGCGGGAGGCAATCCCTCGTGGAACACAGACGTGGACTATCGTAAGCAACTGGAGCACTCCATCAACTCCACCGAAGTGAGAGTGCTCTATAAACGGGCCGGTCTCAGCCTCGACGCCGACCTTGATCTCCTGAACGCGACACGACGAATTGCGGTCGATCCGGGCGCGTTGGCCTATGCAAAGAAAAACATCGTATATAATGGTGAAATCACCGTGCCGCTGCTAACGGTACACACAATCGGCGATGATTTGGTGAATGTACAGCACGAACAAGCCTATGCGGCGGTCATTCACAAGGAGGGTAACAATAGCTTATTACGCGCGCGGTTCGTGCATCGCGCCGGCCACATCAATCTCACACACGCTGAGTTGCTCGTCAGTCTCGAGGCACTTATTCGTCGCCTCGACTCGGGCGAGTGGAAAGGTATGCAGCCGGCGGACCTCAACGCAGCTGCGTCGCGGCTTGGGCCAAAGTTCAACGTTTTGATTCCAACGCCGTCGGTCCATGCGGAGCCGGCGTTCATGGAGTACGAACCCGCGGTCTTTCTGCGCAGGTTTGATCTTGGCGGTGACAAGTGATCGGCCGCAATGCTGCGCGGCCTAACGTCCTTGGCGTAGCGATTACCGCGGCGCTGCTCGCTTCGTGCGGCGGTCAATCGAGTGCGCCGCAACTACCCACAACGTCGGGAGCGCAAGCGTCACTCTCACAGCCTACGTCAACCGCACGTTCCGATCACGCACCTCGGTACAGTATTCAAGACCTCGGCACACTTGGCGGGACATTTAGCCAGGCCGGTGGCTTGAACAATCGTGGATCGGTGGCAGGCTTCTCGACGCGCGCCGGCGACATGACCGTCCACGCTTTCCTCTGGCAGGATGCACGGCTCACCGACCTCGGCACCGGCGGGCAGCCGAACAGCTTTACGTCTGAAGATTATCCGATCAACGATCGCGATGACGTCACGGGCTATCTCGATACGTCAACTCCCGATCCCAACGGCGAAGACTACTGTCTCGTCGGTGACCACCACATCTGTCTTCCGTTCGTTTGGCGGAAAGGTGCCATAACGACGCTTCCGCTGCCTGGCGGCAACAACGGCCAAGCCCTTCAGATTAACAATCGCGGCCAGATCGTGGGACAGGGTGAGACGGGCGTGATCGATCCGAAATGTCAGGCGCCTCAAGTCTACGATTACGTCGCGACCGTGTGGGGGCCCGGGAAAGGCCAGCTTCAAAAACTGCCGCCGTACGGGAACGACACCCAAGCCGTTGCATTTGGAATCAACGGCAGAGGCGAGATAGTCGGCTCGTCCGGGAAGTGTCAGTTGCAGAGTAAGTCGCTCGGCTTCATTGAAGCGATCCTTTGGCGTAACGGCAAGCCGATTAATTTGGGAAATCTCGGTGGCCGCATATTTAACACCGCGTTTAGCATCAACAACAAGAGCGAGATAACGGGGCAGGCTAGTCTACGGGGAAGCAGCCACGGGTTCCACTTCCATGCCTACCTGTGGCGACGCGGCGCGATGGCGGATCTCGGAACGCTTCCCGGAGATGTCATAAGTCTCGGGAACGGAATTAACGACAGCACTCAGATCGCCGGCCTTTCGTTCCCGCCGGGAAGCGGGACCGCGCACGGATTTCTCTGGCAGAACGGCGTGATGTACGACATGAACTCAATTATTCCGAAGCATTCGCCGATAATTGTTCTGGAGGCGCTTGGAATCAACAACCGCGGCCAGATCGCAGGATACGGCTTTGACCGGAACACGTCAAACGTACACGGTTACATAGCGACGCCGTGCGACGCAGCGAACCACGACCTTAAAGGCTGCCGCGATACACGTGGCACCTCAACACCACCAGACTTCGTACTTCCGCCGAAGGCCCGGGCGTTGCTTGAGCGCATGAACCGGCGCCGCTTCGGAGTTTGGCCAGGAAGCAACGTGTCTTCGCATCAGCAAGTGCAGAAAAGGAGCGTTGTTCCATGAAAGGTTCTCATTTTGTTTTCGGTTTTGCCGTTGTTCTATCGTCGGCACTAATACCTGCGTGCGGCCAATCAAGCATGCCGCAACTCACTCAAAGTGCGATTGCGCCGGCGCCAAATGCCGTCGGCGGATCGCGCGTGGCGGACAAACCGCAAACGCCGGGGCGGCCGGCTCGTTACATCCTGAAGGACTTGGGAACGTTCGGCGGCCCTTCGAGCTACATCCAACCCGACGGAACCACGATCTTCGAGAACCGTAGTGGTACCGTCGTGGGCGCGGCGGACACGTCGAATTCCGACCCGTACGCATCTCAGGAGAATGCGCTATTTCCGGTGCCGCCGGACGGCTATATTCAGCACGCCTTCCTTTGGCGAAAAGGCAAACTGAGCGACCTGGGAGCGTTACCGGGCACGACCATCAGTTATGCCGCGTCCGTTTCTGCGAACGATTTGGCCGCCGGCATATCCACGAACGGTGTCGTCGACCCGCTCACAAACCTCATCGAGGGGCGCGCTGTTTTCTGGGGCCGCGACGGGTTAAGAAATCTCGGCACGCTCGGTGGCCGCGAAAGTTACAGTTTTGCGGTCAATAGCCGTGGTGACGTAGTCGGCGCCGCCTCGAACTCGATGCCGAACAGCTATTCGTACTTCGGTTGGGGCGCGCAGACGCGCGCGTTCCGCTGGGCGCACGGCGAAATGAAGGACCTTGGAACGCTCGGCGGCTCCAACGCGATAGCGTTGTACGTCAACGAGTCCGGCCAGATTGCGGGGTTGTCGGACACGAGCACGATGGTGAACCCGAAGACCGGCATTCCGCCCATGCATCCGTTCCTTTGGGAACCGCGTTTGAATCACGGCACGGGCAGAATGATCGACGCCGGCACGATTGGCGGAACCATAGTAAACAGCATAGGCGGCATCAACGAACGCGGAGAGTTTATCGGGCAGATGTCGCTCGCGGACGAGCAGAAATTTCACGCGTTCAAGTGGAACGGCAGCAGGCTCGTCGATCTGGGAACGTTCGGAGGCCCAAACAGCAACGCGTTCGCGGTCAACGGCGCGGGGTCGATCGCCGGTGAGGCGGATTCTCCGTCGGGCTGCAGCGGACCGGCACAGCGCGGCGTTCTCTGGCGGCACGGCGCAAAGATCGATTTGGGAGTTATACGCGGCACCGCCGAGAGCGTTGGGAACGGAATCAACGCGGGCGATCAGATTGTCGGGTATTCTTTCACTTGCGACCGCAGCAGCGCCACGGCGTTCCTCTCGGAGAAGGGTCACCTGTACGACCTGAACTCGCTCATCGCGCCGACGTCTTTGTATGTGTACTATGCGCTCGAGATCAACGATCGCGGCGAAATTTCGGGTGACGGCATACTCAACGGTGAGAATCACGCCGTCGTTCTGGTTCCGTGCAGCGACGGGAATCGGGGCTGCGGGGTCGCCGGTAACCCCAGGCCCGTCGCGCTGCCGCCACGCGCACGGCAGGCGTTCATGCGCTTGAGCTCGCCATATCATATTCATTGGCTGGCGCAGGGTCGGTCGTACTGACAAAGGAGCACGCTATGCGTTCGGTCAATCCTCAGCAAACTGCCGCTGCTACTGCGATCTCGGCGTTGCGGTCGAAACTGTTAGCGGCCCGATTTGGCGGAATGTCGCAGCTTATGGCAGGAGCGGACGCGACCGATAGGGCGGAAGGCGTTCGTGGTGCGCGCACAACGGGGGCGAGGCATGAACCGCGATATAGGCTGATCGATCTGGGAACCTTCGGAGGGCCGACGAGCGGTGAGAGCACCCTGAACTGGTCGGGTGAGCCGACGGCGGTCGGTTGGGCGTCCACCGCATTTGCGCAAAACTCGCAGAGCAACAGGTTCATCTGCGGCGGCTCCGATAGCATCGTGCAATTCGGAATCACCCATGCGTTCCGGTGGCGGGAGGGACAGGTCGTCGACCTCGGTTCTCTGGCCGGACAGAAGTTCTGCAGCATCAACGCTCAGGCGCTGCCGACCTCGCGCAGTTGGGCGGTGGGCCAATCGGAGATAAACAAACTGGATCCGGCGTTAGGCTTCAACCAGTCGCGCGCGGTTCTGTGGCGCGACGATAATCGCACGGTCGATCTCGGCTCTTTCGGCGGCGGGCAAAATGCTGCGTTCGACATCAACGAGAGCGACGAGGTGACCGGCTTTTCGCTCAACACCGTGCCGGACCAATATTCGATCTTCGACGATGCTTTTTTCGGTAGTCCGAACGGCACGCAGACGCGGGCGTTTCTCTGGCGGCACGGCCAGATGCGCGACTTGGGCACGCTGGGCACGGGCAACGACGTCTGGGGATTCTACATCAACCAACACGGTCAGATCACGGGGATCGCCTACACCAATGCGACGCCAAACTCGACGACGGGAGTGCCGACGGTCGATCCGTTTTTCTGGGATGACGGGAAGATGGTGGACCTCGGCAGCCTGGGTGGGGTGTTTGCGTTCGCGAATGCCATGAACGATCACGGTGTGGTCGTTGGATATTCGGACCTCGCCGGCGACACCACGCACCACGGCTTCGTTTGGGAAGGCGGGAAGATGATTGACGTCGGCACCGCGGGCGGCAATTTTGGAGAGGCGTGGGCCGTCAATAACGCAGGTGAGGTGGTCGGGTTTACGACGATCGCCGGTGACCTCAACTATCGCGCCTTCATTTGGAAGAACGGCCATCGCACCGACCTTGCGCCGCTACCCGGCGACTGCGGTAGCCAAGCATGGGGAATCGACAGCCGGGGACGAGCCATCGGCAACTCGATGTCCTGCCCGAGAAAACCCGGCCCGCTGCCATGTGAGGCGTGCTTCTTCGAAAAGGTCGTTATCTGGGACAACGGCACGACGATAGACGTGAGCGACCTCGTCGCGCGCGGGTCGCCGCTTGTCATTCGCGCGGTCGGGCCGCTTTCATTTGCAGGGCCTGGCGTAGTCAACGCTCGCGGCGAGATCGCCGGTTGGGGCGTTCCCGCGGGCGTTCGGAGGTCGCAGTGGGGCCTGAAGGGTCACGCGCTTATTCTCGTTCCGATAGAGGGGAGACGATGACGATGCTACGATTCGCTCGGTTTAATCGCAGTTCCGGAACGATTCTTGTTGGTGCGTTACTGGCTTCGTGCGGTGGAGGCATGGCGGTGGGGCCGCAATCCCCCGCAGGCGGTGCTCAGTCGAGTACGTCGATATCGCGCCTGCACACGGAATACAAGCTAATCGACACAGGAACCCTCGGAGGCCCGATCGATTCGTTGGGGTTCGAGGGCGAACGCGACCTCAACAACGATGGGAAGCTCGTCGAGCTCGCGGATTTGGCGATGCGTACCCCGCCACAGTTTTGCTTTTCAACGGACCCGCCGCAACACTGTCACGTCGCACATGCCGCGCTGTGGTCGGAGCGAGAACTCGACGATCTCGGATCGCTGGTGCGCGGGTACAGCGGTGGACCGCAGTGGATTAGCGATCGCGGTCAGGTTGCCGGGTTAGCCCAGACCGGGCGCCTCGATCCTCTCACGAACTTTATGCAATTCCATGCCGTGCAGTATACGGGTGACCGAGTGTTCGATCTTGGGACGTTGGGCGGCTACGAAAGCGCCGGTTTTGGCCTCAACGACGCGGGGCGAATCAGCGGCTGCGCCACCACGAAGAAAAGCGATCCGTACGGATTCTGCTTCACTGCGCAAGTGAGTCGGGCGGTTCTTTGGAGCGACGGCAAGATACGCGACTTAGGAACCCTCGGCGGCCCCGACGCCTTCGCAGAGTTGGTGAACGATCGCGGCGACGTAGCCGGATGGTCATTAACGGATTATAAAGTTAACCCGCAGACCGGGATTCCAACGCAGCACCCATTCCTCTGGCGCGACGGCAAAATGCGCGACCTGGGAACTATCGGCGGCACGGCCGTTCCGCTCGTCAACGATCTCAACGAACGAGGCGAGTTCGTCGGCTCCATGAACGTCACCGGCGATCAGTCGTTCCATCCGTTTCTCTGGAACGGGACAGTGCTGAAGGATCTTGGCGCCCTCGGAGGCGCCTACGGACAAGCCGACTGGATCAGCGACGCAGGATCCGTCGTGGGATGGGCGGTGAACGCGCAGTCGAGTGTGCATGCGTTCTTTTGGAATGGGGCGATGCACGATATCGGGGTCCTCGCCGGAGATAAGTGTAGCGTCGCGTACGGCGTGAATTCACGCGGGCAGGCCACCGGTGTTTCCTACCCGGATGCGGCGTGCAGTGAGCTCGGCTCGTCGCACGCATTCCTGTACGAACGCGGCGACATCGTCGACCTCAACCAACTCGTCGATTCAAGCCGTCGCGTACAGCTGACGGTCGCGCTAACGATCAACGAGCGCGGTGAAATCGCCGCACAGGGTGTCTTTCCGAACGGCGACATTCACGGTTTTCTGTTGGTTCCAACCGGACGGGAAGTCGCTCCGAGGCGGAGCGCCTCGACCTTCAAGGTTCCGGCATCCCTAGCGCTCCTCCACGGATACGGGAACAGTCCAGTAGCGATGATCGCGGCGTTTCGAGAGCACCACTACTATTCGCGATTTTCGAAATGGCGCTGACTCCATAGAGTTTGCGCTGAGAGCGCCAGCGACAAAAGAGAAACAATCGCAAGCGCGAGGAGCGTCCAGACGAAGAAGAAGGCACCGCTCATTTTGCCGATCTCGATGCCCGCGAGGCCCCCGGAGCCCGCTAGGTGGCTCACGAAAATGGTCAGCCCGAGTAGCGACCCGAGCAGCATGATAATTTGCCCGGCCCGACGTTCCGGCAGCACCAGCGTTCCGTACAGCCAAACCGCAAGGATGGCTACGATAAGGACGTTCGATGCCACGCCTTTTTCCGACCCGTATGCGATGTCATCCGCCAGGTGAAAGGATGCGAGAAGAATCGCGAGCAGCGACGTTACCGGCAGTAGGAGGTTTCGCTTCACCCGGAAGGCTAGATGCCTTTCAGCACGTCGCACGATGCGTTGCCGCTGTTCGTGCTGCTCATGGTGAACTCGATTGAAGGATGCAGTAACTTCGCCGGTCGTCGCGGCGCCTTTACGAAATAGAGGTTGTTGGATTCGCCGGTCGTTCCGGTGTCGGCCGGGCACGTCGGCTTCGTTTCCACGCCGTCGGCGGCTTCCAAACTCACCGTGATCTTCGAGCCCGCATTGAAGTTCGCGACGTCGCCGCCGCCGTTTCCGATAATGTTGAACTCCGAACCCTCCCAGTGCGCGGCAAGATCGGTGATGCCGTCGCTCTGAATGTTCTTCATGCCGTACTGCGTGCCGCCCACTGCGAGGTAGATACTGTCGCCGCTCGAAGCCGCAGAGCCGGTTTCGACCAACTGGCCCAAGTCCGTGATCGCAATGTTGGGGATACCTACCGCGGAGGGGCTATTCTGGACACATCCGATGCCGACGTACTGCCAGCCCTTGCCCGGCGGACAGCCGCTCAAGGATCCTTTTGTTCCAACGAGCCAGTCTTGAATGAACAGCGACGCCGGCGTCGAGCCGGAGGGGTTCGAGAGGACGAACTGTTCCCAGCCCGCACAGTTTGCGATCGTGCCGCAGGCGGAGGTTGTGAAGAAGTACGAATTCAGCTGAATCGAATAACTGTTAAGGCCTTGATATCCGCAACAGCCGACGCTTTGAACGCTCGTCACGCCTTTGACTTTCGGGAACGCGCCAATGGCCGTGTGGATAAGATTCGGCGTGGTGTCGGCCGTAAAGTCGTTGCCGTTTCCGACAGTTTGCGTCAGCTTTGAGCGGCGCGAACGTGGAACCGGGAACCAAACCCGCGGTGGCGTGGAGCACGCGATGCGGCTCCATTCCGTGGATGGATATGCTGCTTTAAAGCATCCCGCACCCGGCAATCCTTTTTCCGCGAGCGAACGACGCCACGAGTCCAAAGAGGCCGCGGTCTTCGCGGCAGAGTTTCCGGCGGTTCCCGCCGGCGCAAAGGTTTGCGTGGAAACGGAGCAGGCCGATACCACCACGGACAGCGCGGCGATGGAAGCTAATCGCAAAGAAATCAAGTTCAGTAACCTTTCAGTGGAGGGTCGAGGGGCTCGTCGCCCTATCGATGCTGACCGATTCGCCGAACGGGTGTCTCGTTTCGGTCGCATCGGGAAATCTCTTGATCGGCTTCCCGCCCGCGGGATAGTTCCAGTAGGTCAGCAGCGACTCGCTGAAACCGACGACGACGCTGCCTTGGTGCCTGTTGCGGGGAGTATTCTCGTCGCCGACAATAAACGGCTGCCGCCCCCCGGCGACCCGCCCACGGCGGTCGAAAAGCACGGTCGTGCCGACCACCGTTAAATTCCCCGAGGGAGATTCCGTCGCCTGATAGATTGCCGTGCCGTAGGTGCCGTTGTAGTTCGTGTCGGTCAGCGTGATGTACTTGCCGTCCCACATCGTGCTTCCGGTCGCCCCGATCGTGACGTTGAGACTGACGGGCCGTAACGCGTTGCCACCCGCGGGGAGCTCGCACACGCCGGTCGTGCTCGTCCTTAAGTCGACGAGAACCTCGACGTACAGATTTCCGTTGGCGTCGTAGCCGGGATCGTCGTAGTAGCCGAAGCCGGGACACGTGTACTGATGCGGCGGCCCCGACGCGTTTTTGAAGACTTGAATGCTGCCCGGAGCGCTGCCGACGTCGAAGTTTCCGACCGCGAGATCGCCATCAGGCGCGACCGAACATCCGAAGGCGCGGCCGCTCGTCGCGAGAGTTTTTATCGGCGTCGTGCCGCCGTGCGCGTATTCCGTGACCGCTTGTCCATCGGCCTGGGCGATCCAAACGTCGCCCGCCGCGTCGACGCACTGGCCCGTCCGTTCATTGAAACCGGTGATGTGGCCGACGCGTCGCATCGACTTATAGCCGTAGAAGATCGCCGCGCTCGGGTGGCCGAGTATCCGCCATTCCGAGAGATAGACGAGCTTGTTGGGATCGCGCACGGCGCCGGCGCCGGGGCTCGGGACGTTCTGCGAGGCCGCGGTCATCGGTGTCGTCGTCTGAGCGCCGCACCCAGCCAGCAACGCTATGTTGAGGCCTACCACGCACGCAAAGCGACCAAAACGCATTATTTCGGCTCCTTCTCGCAACGTCCGGAGTGGTTCGACGGGCCGCGCCGTTATCCGTTGGGCAGGTTGCCTTGCCGATACCAGAACCGGAAACTTTTGCAACTTTTCGGCGTAAATTCGGTGTCTAGATGAATGGACAGCAACAAAAGAAAGGAGGATGAACCGAAATGCGATTCTACAACGGAATACCGATCACGGTAGTGAGTCAGTTACAGACTATGACCATGCCGACCGAGTCTACGTCACGGCGTAGGGCCGCGGAAGAGACGCGCCTCGAGACCCCGTGCGCTTCCAAAGCCTCGCGATAGCTGCGTATGGATGATGCCAAGAGACTGGCGTCCGCGCTAAACCCGCTCACAAAGTCGCCGCAATTTTCCAATATCAAAGCGCGCGCGGCGGCTCGTCAGGACCCGGCCGTCAATTGGCCGGCGACGAAAGCGCTCAATGCCGATTTTAACCCCGAAGTTGATGGCTGCGAATCGTTCGTGATGAACGATGGGAGCACGTGCGCGTGGGTCCCCGGGCAGTTCCGCTACGTTGCACAAAAAGGACGGTTTGGCTCAGGGGGCTAGCTAAAATCAGGCCGAGGCAAGGGAGCGGAGCCCGCCTTGCTAGAACGCCTCACCAGGAGGTCTTGAAGATGACCGGTCGTTTCTGTTTACCGATGGCAGTCGTTTCCTTTGCGCTAGCCTCGAGCGTTGCGTCGTTGACTGCGCCGGTGAAGGCGCAATCCGTCGATCTCAATGCCGTCGCAAAGAACGTCGTGCAAGTCGCGGGCGTGAAAGAGAATCAGATCATTCTGCTAACGAGCGATCCTACGAACTTTCCGTTTCTGGAGGATCTCGCCGTGGCGGTGCGAGCGCAGGGCGCGTTTCCGCTAATCTGGGTGACCAGCGACAACTACAACCAGCGGAGATACACCGAAGTTCCTGCCAAGTACGATTCGCAATCGCCGCTGCTGATGCTCGGGCTCTACAAGATGATTGATGCGCAGATCAATGTGGACTATGGCGGCGACCAGGACTTTGATTTTTTCGCCCGTGCCGATCAGAACCGGCTCGCCGCACAAAATAAAGCATTCGTGCCGGCGCTGCAACTCTTTCTCAGCATGAATCGGCGCTACATCGAGGTGGGCAACGGAATCTTTCCGAGCGCGCCCAATGCCGCACTGTTCGGCGTCAGCCAATCTGCGCTGGCGGATGCGTTTTGGACCGCAATGAACGTTGACTATACGAAGATCCAAGCGCGCGCGGACGCGCTCAAGTCAGCAATTGCCGCCGGCAGCACGATGCGCGTGACCAACCCCAACGGAACCGACATAACGTTCGGCGTGAAAGGTGCGCGCTTCGTCGTCAGCGCCGGCAGCATTGCGCCGGGTTGCACGGCAGCGACTTGTACTGTGGCTTTGCCGGCGGGCGACTTGCAGTTGAGTCCCGTTCCGGGAACGGCATCCGGCAAGGTCGTGTTCGACAATACTTTCTGGGGCAAGGATAATCTCAAGGGCTTCACGGCTACTTTCAATGCCGGCAAACTCGTCTCGATGACGTCGTCGGGCGATATGACGAAGATAAACGCGGCGTACGCGTCGGGAGGAGAAGGCCGCGACGCGTTCACGTTCGTTGACCTCGGCGTGAACGACGCCCTCAAGGACATACCGAATAGTTTGATGTTGGCGTCGTCCGCCGCGGGCTCGGTAACGCTCGGCTTCGGGGGTGACGTGGGAGTGTTGGGAGGAACGGACACTTCTCCGTTTTCGTTTTCGGGAACGCAGCCGGGCTGTACCGTTACGGTGGACGGAAAAACGATCGTTGCGAACGGTGCACTAGTCGCGGGAATGTAGCCCTTCCGGCATTCCTTGCGCGAAACGTAAGGCGGTCTAGCGGCGTCGGCGCAGCTGAGGCCGCGCTATGGCTTACCGACCCGTAATGCCGTGAAGTAGTGCCATAAGCCGAAGACCTGTAGGATCCAGATAACCAAGACGATCACGACGACGGCGTTGAGCAAGGATTTTATCGGCCCGGCCATAGGGATGTAGGTGTTGATCAGCCACAAGATCACGCCGACCACGATCAATACGATGACTATCTCGATTAACGGCATGGCGCTGGTTTACCCAAAGATCGCCAACCTTCACGCGGCGCGACCGTGAGAAAGGGGCCGCCGAAGCGGCCCCCATGCAGCTATCTCACGACGAGGGCTCGAGGAGCGCTTCCAGTAGCGAAGGGCGATCCGGGCACGGGCGTTAGCCCGCCGCCGGAACCGACGCTGTAAGCGGAGATACTGTTGGATGCAATGTTCGCGACATAGGCAAACGAGCCCGTAGGATCGACTGCCAAATCGCTCGGCCCCGTGCCGGTCGCAAAGGGCGATCCGGCGACCGCAGTTAGCGCGCCGCTGATCGGATCGATGGCGTACGCGGAAACGGTGTTGGCTCCATTGTTGGAAACGTAGAGGAAATTGCCCCGCGGATCGGCGGCTGCTCGAGACGGAGTGTTGGTGCTAAACGGCGAGCCCGGCACGGGCGTTAGGGCGCCGGTGCTGGGGTTGATCGAATACGCGGAAACGTTGTTCGAGTTGGCGTTCGTGATATAGAGGAACTTGCCCGTGCGATCGACTGCGGCGCCCGCAGGCGTCCTGCCCGCCGAATACGGCGAGCCCGCCACCGGCGTTAGCGCGCCCGTTGACGGGTTGATTGTGAAAGCGGAGACGTTGTTGCTTAACGTGTTAGGCACGTAGACGAACTTGCCCTTAACGGCCGTTATAGATTCGGGTTGGCCGCCGGTGCCGAACGGCGAGCCTGCCACCGGCGTCAGCGCGCCGCTATGGAAGTTTATCGAATAAGCGGAGACGTTGTTAGAGTAGATGTTCACCAGGTAGAGGAATCTGCCGCTACGTGCCATTCCGGCAGCGCCGCGTTCCGGATCGGCAAACGGCGAGCCGGCCACGCGCTTGAGCACGCCGGACGCAGTGATCCAATAACCGATAACGGTGTTGCGCGCCGTACTGAACTGATCGGTTGCGACTCCGTTGGCCTCATAGACGAACCTGCCGGGAACGACCGCTATACCCCAGGGGTGTTTGCGTGTCCGGTACGGAGATCTTCGCACGGGCGTAAGTGCGCCGGTCGACGGATCCAACGAGTAGGCCGAAAGATTTCTGGATACGTCGTTGG
>JAFAXS010000074.1 GCA_019240755.1 Vulcanimicrobiota bacterium | reverse complement strand
GCGCAACCCGGGCCGCCGATTCGCACGATCGTGGGCACGGGCTGCAAGGTCAGCAGAAACGGCGGCGCGCTCGGCTATGGGCTCGCGGTCTACAAGAAATATCTCTACGAAGGCTGCATCGGCATCGGGGGCCTTACCGGTTCGGTGCTCGTCTACCGATCCGGCGGCAACGGCAAGGAGCGGCCCGTCGAAACCCTCTCGGGCGGCGACGCCGGCGTTGCTATCGGCCCATAACGACACACAAAAACGGGCGGTTTTGCGCGGAGCCCCTCGAATACACGCATCAAAAGAATCCCGTCTGCTTCGGAGGTAACGCGTGAGACAATCAATTGGAGCCACGGCGCTGGCGCTCGCCGCCGGGGTGGTCCTATCCGCCTGCGGTGCAAGCGGCGGCACAGAACCGAGCACGGCATCTGGCGCGCAGTCGCCGCAGACGCTCGTGCGCGGCGACGCAAAAACGTATAACTTCAGCGGCGAGTACTCGGGGCTGATCATCGACAGCAAGAACGGCACGGGCAAAGCGGCCGCGCGACTAAGCCAAGCGAAAACGGCGATCGGCGGAGCGTTGACGATCGCCGGCAACCCGACCATCGCTTACATATCGTGGATTCCGGCCGGGGTCACGGTTACCGGTTCGAGCGTCTTTGTGACGTCGAGCGGCGCGTATTGCAGCTTCAGCCATAAATCGACGTACAATCCAAATACGGGCGTCTTAGCCGGTTCCTATAAGGCACTGCACGGATGCCTGGGTGAATCGGGAACGTATAAACTGAAGCACCACTGTTACTATAAATATGGCGCGGCGGTGGACATTCGGCCGGCAGCCGGCCCTCATCCCTGCTAATCTTTAGGCCGCGAGGGCATGGCTGACGGCTTGATCGTCGCTCCACGCCGCGCCCTCGCGAAAGAGCCGCTCGAGTTCCGCTTGCTCGAATCGCGCTTGCAGCGTTGCGTGTAACCTTTCGATCGTCGTCGTGTCCGGAGATTGAAACGCCCATCCGGCGGATTTCAAGCGCGCGCTGGCGTTGCCGATCAGGCGCGCCGCCTTAGCGGCGTCGCTCTCGACCGCGATCGCCGCCAGGTACGAGAGTGCGAGCGACGCCAGAATTTCGTGGCCTTCTTTGGCCGCGGCGGCGAGCGTCGTGCGGGCGTAGAATTCGGCGCGGCTGCGATCGCCGATCGCGAGGTACGCGCTGGCTATCTCGGCCGTCGAAAACATCGCGGCCGCCTCCGAACGGTGCAGTTGCGCGCCCTCTTCGAGCAGGTGCGCCGCCTCGGCATAGTTGCCGCTTCGCTCCTCCCAGTTGCCCCACCACACGAGCGCCCGTGCCGTCTCATCATCGCGTCCCAGTCCTCGAAATAGTTCGACGCTTTCACGGAAGCGGTTGCGGATCGCGTCGCTTCCGTCTGACGCGAACCCTTCGGCGCAGCGCCGCAGGCAATCGGCCATGAGTCGCCGGTCGCCGGTTTGGCGCGCCAGGTCCAACGATTCCTCGCCGGCTACTCGTGCTTCGCTGAAACGGGTTTCGAACGCGTAGCGCGACGTAACTTGCGATAAGGCGCGAGCCAGCCCGCGTGAGTCACCCGCGTCGCGATAGAGCGAAACGGCGTCCAGCGCTTCGTCGAGGCACTTTTTATCGTTTCCTACGCTGCTGTAGAGCATCGAGCAACCATATCGCAGTCGCGCCTCGACGCCGCGTGGCATTTCGGGCACGGATTGCAGCACCCGTTCGCACCAGGAAATGCCCTCGTTCAGCAGGCCGAGCCGAAGGAAAGCTATCGTCGCACTTGCGACCACGCGCGATCCCAACGAAGGGTCGCTACCCTCGCTGATGCTCCAGCGTAGGGCGGCTCGAAGGTTGGCCAGATCGAGTTCCAGCACCGCGAACCAATCCGCCGACGGCCCGCGATCCCACTCGTCGTACCATTCCTTGGCCATCGCGCAAACGGCGCGAGCGCGCCTCGCCTGCGCCTCGTGGAGCGCTCCGGATTCCGCGAGCTTTTCATGCGCATACTCCCGAATCGGCTCGAGCAGACGGTATCGCTCTTTACGGCTGGACGGCTCCAACACGAGCATGGACTTATCGACGAGCGAGCCGAGCTCGTCGAGCAATCGGAAAGGTTCGTCGGAAAGACCACAAACTTCAGCCGCTCCGCTGAGATCGAATCCGCGAAGAAATACCGAGATGCGGCACAGACGCTGCTGCTCGTCCGCTGTCAACAACTCGTAGCTCCAATCGATGAGTGCGCGCATGGTCTGCTGGCGCGCGCGGCGGTCGCGTCCTCCGGCGAGCAGCCGCAGCTGCAGATGCGACGCCAAGCTCTCCAGCGACATCGTCCGCATTCGCGCGGCGGCCAGCTCGATCGCGAGCGCGATGCCGTCGAGCCGCTCGCAAATCCCCGCGACGATGGGATTATTGGTCGCCAGTACGACGGAGGTATTCGCTGCCCGCGCGCGTTCGGTGAAGAGCTGCGCGGCTGAAGAAGGATCCAACGTCGCGAGCCGGTACACGCGCTCCGCCGTAATGTCGAACGGCGTGCGGCTCGTCGCCAGCACCACAACGTGCACGCACCGCTCGACGATCCGCGCCACTATCGGCGCCGCCTCCTCGACCAAATGCTCGCTGTTATCCAGCACCAGCAACAGCTCGCGCCGTTCGAGAAACGCAAGCAAATCTGCGAGCGGATTGAGGTCGCTCGACGGCGCGCCCCCAAGCGCGGTCAAGATCGTTCCCGGAATCAGGCGCGCGTCTCC
>JAFAXS010000029.1 GCA_019240755.1 Vulcanimicrobiota bacterium | reverse complement strand
CTGAAGGCATCCGCCCTGGACGCTCGGCGCCGCGAATTCGAAAGCGAAGAGCCGCACGAAGGAAACGCAAACGAAGAGAAGCGGACTGAGCTCGAAGCGGAGCTCGCGCGCGTACGCGTGGAGATCGCGGCCGCTGAAACGGGCGCGGCCGCGGCGGCCGGCGAGTCGGCCGACTTGCGCGAGCGCGCCGCCGCGCTCTCCGCCGAGCGCGATGCCGCGAAGGCGCGGCTCGGCATGCTCGACGAGAATAGCGAGCGGGCCGGAACCGCCCGCGAAGAGATGCTGGCCGAGATCGCCGCGCTTATGGAACAGACGCGCGGCGCCCACGCGCGCATCGAAGGCCTGCGGCGCGGCATCGTGGAGGTGGACGGTGAGCTCGAGGTCGTTCGGCAAGAGCGCGAAGCGCTGGCGGCGCGGCAAACGCAACTCGAGGCCGACCAGCGTTCCGCGGAACGCGAAGAGCGAGAGATCGCCGCAGACGCAGTGAGCCAGCGTACGCGTTTGGCGGAAGTCGAGGCCGAGTTGGGCATGCTCGTTTCGCAGTTCGCGCAAAACCCCGCGACCGACGAGGAGTGCTCCGAGGTCGCGAGCCGCTATGCCGACGCGCCCGACCCCGACCCCGCAGAGCTGCCGCGCCTTCGTGACGAGTTGGCGCGATTGCAAGCGAACGTCAATCTCAACGCAGAGGCCGAGCGCGACGAGCTCGCGCAGCGAGAACGGTTTCTGCAAGCGCAGTTCGACGACTTGACGGCCGCTCGGCAAACACTGTTGGAATCGATTGCCGAGATCGAACGCGAAACGCAGACGCAGTTCAATCAAACGTTCGAACAAGTCGCGGACGCATTCGGCGCGATGTACGAACGCTTATTTCCGGGAGGTCGCGCCCGGATGTGGCAGACCGACTCCGAGCATCTCTCGGAGAGCGGCATCGAGATCGCGGTACAGCCGCCGGGTAAGAAAGACGTGTCGCTTCCCGCCCTCTCCGGAGGCGAACGCGCGATGACGGCCGCGGCGCTGATCTTTGCCTTAATTGCGACGCGACCGGCGCCGCTGTACCTCCTCGACGAGGTCGACGCGGCGCTCGACGATGCCAATATCGACCGGTTCTGCACGATGGTCCGCGAGTTTGCGGCGCGGTCGCAGATGTTGGTCGTCACCCACAACAAGAAGACGATGGAAATGGCGGACCGCATCTACGGCGTCACGTCCGGCGAGTCGGGCGCGAGCGCCATAGTTTCCGTCGAGTTCGCGCCGGAGGCTGAGGCGTTGCTTGCCTGAGAGTAGCCCCTCACGCGCGGCGCTGTTCTCTCTGTACGACAAGACGGGCGCCGGCGAGTTGGCCGCGGCACTGGACGCGCGCGGCATTGCGATCTTCGCGACGGGCGGGACGCGCGATTTTCTCGCGGCTCGGGGGGTCCGCGCGCGCGACGTCGGAGACCTGACGGGTTTTGCGCCGCTCTTTGGCGAGCGAGTGAAGACGCTGCATCCCTCGATCTTTGGCGGCATACTCTACGACCGCGGGAGCGCGCAGCAGCGCGATGAGGCGCACCGGCGCGGCATCCCCGAGATCGTCGCCGTCGTGGTCAATCTCTACCCCTTCGAAGCGACTGTGGCCCGTCCCGGCGTGACGATCAACGAGGCGATCGAGCAGATCGACATCGGCGGAGTCGCGCTGGTGCGGGCGGCCGCGAAGAACTTCGCGAGCGTCAGCGTGCTGACGCACCCCGCACAGTATCAGGAGTCTCTGGCGGCGCTCGAGGGTGGCGAGAGTGCGCACAGCCTGCGGCGCAAATTTGCCGTTGCGGCATTCGAGCGGACGGCCGAATACGACGCTGCGATCTCGCACTACCTTGCCACGGCCGGTGAGGTGTTGCCCACCGAGCTTCCCGGAGCCCTCGCGCTAACGTTGCCATTGGTCAAGCGTTTGCGTTACGGCACCAACCCGCAAGAGCGCGCCGCGTTCTATCTCGCGCGCCCCGATCGCTTGCCGGAGCAACTCGGCGGAAAGGCCCTTTCATATAATAACCTGCTCGATCTCGATGCTGCGTTACGTCTTCTCGCCCGAGCGCAGGCAGGCGCGTCGTTCCCAAGCGCTCGGGAGTCCGTAGTTCGCGCCGCCACCATAAAACACGCCGTTCCCTGCGGCGTTGCGCAGCGGCGGGATACGGGCGCCGCGGTGCGCGAGTCGCTCGCCGCCGATTCCGTTTCGGCGTTCGGCGGAATCGTCGCGGTAGACGCACTGGTCGATGCCGATGCCGCGCTCGAGTTTCGGGAGTACTTCCTGGAGATCGTCGCCGCCCCGGAATTCGAACCCGAAGCGTTGGAGACGTTGCGCAAAAAGAAAAATTTGCGCATCATGCGGTTCGCGCCGTCCCTGCCGTACGAACTCGCGAGGGAGCTGCGCTTACGCAGCGCGCTCGGCGGCGTGCTGGCGGAAGACGACGATCCCAGTGCGCCGGCGGAGCGTTGGCAAGTGGTTTCCCGGCGTTCGCCGACGGACGCCGAGTGGCAAGACCTCGCGTTCGCGTGGGACGTCGTCCGCCACGTAAAAAGCAACGGTATCGTCATCGTACGAGAACAGACGACGCGCGGAATCTGTGCCGGTCAGACCAATCGCGTCAGCGCCGTGCAAATCGCGGTCGCGCGTGCGGGCGCTGCGGTCCGCGGCTCCTCGTGTGCCAGCGACGGATTCTTTCCATTCACCGATGGAATCGAGGCTGCCATCGAGGGCGGTTGTTCGGCCATTATCGCGCCCGGCGGCTCCATTCGCGACAACGAGGTGATTGCCGCGGCCGACCGCCGCAACGCTGCCCTGGTCTTTTCGAGTCATCGATACTTTCTGCACTAGGTTCCCTAAAAGAGACAATACTAGGAGGAATGATGCCGCGTTTTTTGCACACCTCGATCTTCGTCAACGATATGCAGGAGTCGATCGACTTTTATACCGGTAAGCTGGGCTTGCGCTTGCTGGACGGTCCTCACCATTATCCGGGCAACGCCGACATGGCGTTCGTCGGTCGCGATTGGAACGCATACGTCGAGCTCGTTTACGATCTCGAGGAGCATCCGCCGTACTCGCTGGGAAATCGGTACGAACATCTGGCCATCGAAGCCGACGGCGATTTGCGGCCGTACGTGGATAGACTCAAAGCGAAGGGAGTGCGCGTGCTCAAGGACGTCTACAAGTCGCCCAGCGGGACGCGCGCGATCGCGTTTGTCGAAGATCCGAACGGGATTCCGGTCGAACTGCTGGAGCCGCGCCGCCCCGAAAATCTTTCCTAGCGATAGATGAACGGATCGCCCGGCGGTGAGATCCGTTCAACGCTGCGTGGAACGAGCGCAAGGTCGTGGCGGACGCTTTCAATCGTGCCGTCCACACGCAGCCAGCTTCCGGCCAACCGCGGCGACACGCCGCTGATGGCGATGACCAGCGGGGTCGCGTCGGCGCGGCAGCACGTGATCGCGTACCGCACCAGCGCGCAGGACTTATGGTCGCACGTCAGGGTGCCGGCGAAACGCAGTTGTTCGCCGGGAAACGCGTCGCTCAACGTGGTCTCCGTTGCTTGGTACGCCGGTGGCGGCGCGCCGATCAACGCGCCCGACAGCATGAGCGCCGGCGCGACCCTCGCTCCGGGGCAGCGCCGTCGCCGAAAGATAACGCAACAGGCGAACGCCGCGATCGCGCAGAGATCCAAAGGCGCGCAAAAAGCCGGATGAACGAGGGCTGCGCCGTGCCGAGCGCCGACGCTGGCGAGCGCGCTGCCGAGAAGCCCGTACGCAAAGCCGTCGTGCTCGTGGCGCGTGCGCGAGTGGTGTGGGCGCAGCGCTCGCACATCGAGAATTCCCGCGATGCAGAGAAACGCCGTCATCGCCGCCGGCGCATGCGCGCGCAGTGCGCCGGCGAGCGCTACGGTACCGAGCGCACATGGTCCGCTGATGCCGAGGGCCGCTCCAAAAGCGACGCTCGGACCGACGCCGAGTGCCGCATTTCCCAGGTGCGCGAAGAGTTGCATGAGCGCCGCGGCAAGCACGGCCGCGGGCACAAGCGCCGCGATCTCGTTTAGCGCTTGCGGCGTAGCCACGCGCGTGCCGCAATGCCGGACACGCGGCCGCAGGAACGCGGCGACTATCACGCCCCCCGCGAATCGAGCGACCGCGACGATCGGGCCGAACGCCAGCCACGTCGCTGCGGCGGCGGGAATCGAACGCGCCGAGGGTCCGTGCGAGCAGCCGCAGCCTGCATAGGCAAGCAGCCATCGCGCGGGACGCGCGACGACTTCGAGCGCGACGGCGGCAAAGACGAACGGCGTGGCTTCAGTGAGCGCGCTGGCCGAGCTTGCGAGCGCGCCGCGCAGGATCTCGGCGCTCCCGAGCGATGCCAACCCGGCCGCGGCGGTGGCGTAGAGTGCGATGCGCATCTAGACTCCCTCCAGCGTGACCATCACCCAAACGCGCGGCAATGGCTAGCGAAATCTACCGGCGAACCCCTGGCCGCCATGCCGGAAAAGCTGACGGCCCCGCGGGGCACGTCGGATCTGCTGCCTCCCGAATCGGCGCGCTGGAGCGAACTGGAAAGTCGCATACACCGGCTCGCTGCGACCTTTGGGTATGCCGAGATTCGAACGCCGATATTCGAAACGACGCAGCTCTTCGTACGCGGGGTCGGCGAGCAAAGCGATATCGTCGAAAAGGAGATGTATACGTTCACCGATCGTGGCGGACGCAGCCTCACGCTGCGTCCGGAATGGACGGCGCCCGTCGTTCGCGCCGCGCTCGAACACGATCTGTTCTCGTGGGGGCCGCTGCGTCTGTACTACATCGGACCCATTTTTCGTTACGAGCGCCCGCAACGCGGGCGGTATCGTCAGTCCCACCAGTTCGGCGTGGAGTCGTTCGGCTCGGCGGCGCCCGAAGCCGACGTCGAAGTGATATCGCTTGCCTGGGAGCTCGTTTCTGCGTACGCGATAACCGACGCGCATCTCGAGATCAACTCGATAGGCGACGAACGCTGCCGTCCGCAGTATCGCGCGGCGTTGCTCGCGCACTTCGAACCCCATCTGGCGTCGATGAGCGCCGACGCTCGCCGGCGAGCGGAGCGCAATCCCCTGCGTCTGCTCGATAGCAAAGATCCCGCCGACGAGCGGCATATCGCAACGGCGCCGGCCTTCGAAGCGTTTCTATGCGCCGAGTGCCGCGAACACTTTGAGGCGGTCAAAACGTACCTTCAGCTCGTTGACGTTCCGTTCACGGTAAACCCGCGAATCGTCCGGGGCCTCGACTATTACGGCCGCACGGTCTTCGAGATCACGTCCAACGTTCTGGGCGCGCAGAGCAGCATCTGCGGCGGTGGACGTTACGACGGATTGGTGAAGGCATTGGGCGGCCCGGAGGTTCCGGCCGTGGGGTTCGCGCTCGGCCTCGAGCGTTTCATGATGGTGCTCGAGGCGTTATCCCGCGCATCGGCGCGGCCGCGCCGCGGCATCGAGGCGATCGCGCTGGGAGCCCAAGCCCGAACGCTGCTGACGCCGCTCGTTACGGAACTGCGCCGCCGGCTCGAGCATCCCGTGTTCATGGACTATCAGGATCGTAAGCTCTTGGCGCACTTGAAGATCGCGGACCGCAATCGAGCGCGGTATGCGATGATCCTGGGGTCGGAAGAGATCGCATCCGGCGAGATAGTTCTACGCGATCTCGAGCACCGCACCGATCGCCGGCTGCCCTTCGATTCGGCGAAAGTCGTTGTCGAGCAGCTCGTAGAAGCGGGCGATTAGTGGAAGAACGTTACGCCCAGGAGGCCGCGACACTCAAAGAGCTGTTGGCGATCATGCGCGAGCACGATTTGGATCTGCTGCGCATCCGGCTCGGCGACGCGGTGTACGAGCTTCAACGTGGTGCTGGGGACGACGGCGGCGTGGGCACGCCGGAAACGGTGGACTCCTCCACGACTCGAGCTGCGCCGGCCGAGGCCGGTGCCAACGTCAGCAAGGTGCTGGCGCCTTTGACCGGGGTTTTCTATCGTGCGGCATCGCCCGACGCGCAGCCGTTCGTCGAAGTCGGCGATCGCGTCGCGGCGGGCGACATTCTCTGCGTGCTCGAGGCGATGAAGCTTTTCAACGAGATCCAGAGTGACGATTCCGGCACGATCCTGCGCATCGTCGCGGAAAACGGCGAGCTCGTCTCGCAAGGCCAGGAGCTCTTTTGGATCCAGCGATGAACTATACCGGCGAGCGCGGCTTCGCCGAGTTGCTGGCCGATCGGCGCGGGCTGCTCGACGCGCCGCATTACGCTGGCCAAGTTGAGGCCATCGTCGCGGCGATCGTCACCGCGTTGCGGTCGGGAAGAAAAGTCTTGTGGTGCGGTAACGGCGGAAGCGCCGCGGAGGCGCAGCATATGGCGGCCGAACTTTCGGGCCGTTTTTTGCGCGAGCGCCCCGGCCTCTACAGCGAAGCGCTATCGGTCAACTCATCCACGCTGACGTGCGTGGGCAACGACTACGGCTACGACTTCGTCTTCTCGCGCCAGGTCGAAGCCTTTGCACAGCCCGGAGACGTCGTCATCGGCATGACCACGAGCGGCAGCTCACGCAACGTCGTGCTCGCACTCGAAGCCGCGCGTAAGCGCGGCGCGGTCGCCGTCGCCTTCACGGGAAACGGCGGCGGAAAGGTGGCGGAGGTCGCCGATCTCAGCCTCACCGGCCCGGACGGCTACGCCGCCATCGTGCAAGAAGTGCACCAAGTCATGGCGCACATTGTGTGCGACCTCGTCGAGCAGCGTCTGATCTTTGAAGGCGGCATCCGGTGATGCCGGAACTGATGCTTTCGCCGGCGCAGACGCTCTTCGAGCGAGCGGCCAACCTGCGAATCCTCGTTGTCGGCGACCTAATGATCGACGAGTGGATCTGGGGCGGCGTTACTCGCGTTTCGCCGGAGGCCCCGGTGCCCGTGGTCGCGGTCACCGATCATTCGTTTACGTTGGGCGGCGCGGGCAACGTCGCGAATAATCTGCGGGCGCTGCGCGCGCAGGTGCTCTTTGGAGGCGCGGTCGGGGACGACGGCTTCGCCGCGCAAGTTAGAGATCTGCTGCGCGGTGAAAGCGTCGACGACTCGGGCATATTCATGACCCGCGACCGGCCGACGACGCGAAAGACGCGAATCGTCGCCCACAATCAACAGGTGGTGCGCGCAGACTGGGAGTCGACCGCTCCGCTCACGGCAGAAGATCGGCATCGCTTAGCGAGCTTCGTCGCGCAACGCGCCCCCGGCTGTGACGCCGTCATACTGAGCGACTATGCCAAGGGTCTGCTCTGCCGGGAGATCGTCGAAGCAGCGCAAGCCTGCCCGCTGGTCTTAGCGGATCCAAAGCCGCAGAACATCGGCATATATGCAGGCGTCACGTGCGTCGCGCCCAACGTTGCGGAGGCCTCGGCGATGACGGGAATCGTCATCAGCGACGACTCAGCCCTCGAAACGGCCGGGATGCAGTTGCTGCAGCTGCTGCGCTGCCGCTATGCGGTGATCACGCGAGGAGAGCATGGGATGGCGCTTTTCGGGAGCGCCGGCGAGCGGCTGACGATTCCATCGGTCGCTCGCACTGTCTACGACGTGAGCGGCGCCGGCGATACGGTAACCGCGGTGCTTGCACTCGGTTTGGCGGGCCGCGTGCCGATCGAACAGACGATGCAGCTGGCAAATTTTGCCGCCGGCGTGGTCGTAGAGAAGCTCGGTACCGCGACCGCGTCGCCCGAAGAGATTTTGGCATTGCTCGACCCTGCGATCGAATGAGTTCGGAGGACCTTTTCGGCAAGCTCCTCGACGCCGACGCGGCGGTCGAGTGGCGTGAGAAGATGCGGAGCGCGGACCGTTGCGTCGTCTTCACCAACGGCTGTTTCGACGTCGTGCACGCCGGTCACGTCGAGTATCTGGCATGGGCGAGAGCTCGCGGCGATGCGCTGATCGTCGGACTGAACGGCGATGAGTCGGTGCGCCGTATCAAGGGTAGTCCGCGTCCGATCGTTGCATTCCCGCAACGCGCGCGCGTTTTGCTCGCACTTCGCAGCGTTGACGTGGTCGTCGGCTTCGACGAACGCACTCCCGAGGCGATACTCGACCGAATTCGGCCCGACGTTCACGTGAAAAGCGCGCAATACCGAGAGGAAGAGCTTCCCGAGCGCACGGTCGTGCTCAAGCACGGCGGACGGATCGCGCTGGCGCCGCACGTTTCGGGGGCAAGCACGACCGGAACGATTGGCCGCATTCTGCTTGCGTATCGCCTTCACTGCTAACGGTCCGGGCGAAGTCGCCGGATGGTTGCGGCCGCTGCTGCGCGCGCTCTACCATCGAGTCCCGGATTTGGAGTCGTACGTCTTCTTGGTGCCGGACGACTATGCGACCGGACTTGAAGCGAAGTTTCTCCGCGACGCTTTTCCGCAGGCGTGCGTTTACGAACCGAAGTCTTACTTGAAATTTGCGCTCGGCGCGAGGGCGGGCGTTCCCGACCGCGTGGACCTCGTGCAGTACGTCGGCGGAGACTTGGTCCATTGTGCCCGCGTCCACGCCCGCCTACGGGGCCGCGCGGCGACGTATAAGTTCTCGCGACGGGCGTATCGCCGTCTTTTCTCGCGAGCGTTTGCCGTCGATGCCGGCAACGTCGCGCAGCTCGCCGGATGGGGCATTCCCATCGAACGAATTCTCGAGGTCGGTAATCTTGCCATCGACGGGGCCATTTTCGAATCCGGCGCCCGTCCGCAATCCGGCGCCCCAATAGACGGCATCCTCTTCATGCCCGGCTCGCGCGCGTATGAAGTCGACAACCTGGTGCCGTTCTACTTAGCAGTCGCGTCGCGAATCGTGCGCGAGCGCCCGGAGATACGGCTGGCTTTTGCGATGTCGCCGTTTACCACGCGCGATCACATCGGCCGGGCAATCGAAGGCGGGGGACACCCGAGAATGTTCGGGCGCAGCGGACGCCTCGTCACCGACGGTACCGACGATTTCATAGAGGATCGTGCCGGTGAGGTGCGCATACCGGTGCTCTATAACGCGCTGTCCGCCGCGCGCACCGCTCGGCTCGCGGTAACGATTCCCGGAACCAAGACGATCGAATTGGCCGCGCTCGGAGTGCCGATGGTAACGATGTCGCCGCTCAACGCGCCCGAAGTCGTTACCATCAACGGACCGCTGACCTATCTGGACCGCGTTCCCTTTGTCGGCGTCCCGCTCAAGCGGGCGGTCGCCGTGGCGGTCGCCCGTCGCTTCGCCTACCACACGCAACCGAACATGGACGCCGGCACCTCGCTCGTGCGCGAAATGCACGGCACCGTTACGCCGGCGCGCGTTGCGAGCGTCGCCCTGGCGTGTTACGACGATGCCGACTGGCGCCGGAGCGTGAGTGGACGCCTGCGGAGGCTCTATCGCGATCATGAGGGCGCGGCAGAGCGCATGGCCTCGTCGCTGCTCTCGCTGGCGGCGTAACGTGCTCTTCTCCATCGTCATCGCTACTCGCGATCGCAGCCACGAGCTCGCGCAGGCCTTGGAGTCGTTGCAACGCCAAGCCGGCGCGCCGGCATTTGAGATCGTGGTCGTTGATAACGGCTCGAGCGACGACACGAAAGCCGTCGCGCAACGGTATGGAGCGGCGGCGATTCCTTTGCGTTACGTCTGTGAACCGCGGCCGAACCGCGCGCGCGCGCGCAATCAAGGCGTCGCCGTCGCGCGTGGCACCCATCTGCTCTTCTGCGATGACGACGTGGAGCTGCCGAACCGGTGGGTGGCGGCACACGCCGCGGCACAGCGCGACGAGCGTTCGGTGGTGAACGGTCCGATCCTCAACGTCGAGTCTCGTTTGCAACGGCCTGCGCCCCGTCTCGCGAACTTTTCGCGCGCTTTTCTCTGCAGCTGCAACGTCTCGTTGTCGACCGGGACGTTCATCGAAGCCGGCGGATTCGATGAGAGCTTCGATTTTTACGGCTGGGAGGATACCGAGCTCGGACTGCGGCTTCGCCAAATGGGCGTAACGTGGAAGTTCGCGTGGGATGCGTACCTATGGCACGTCAAGCCGTCGCACGATCAGAGCCTTGCAGAACAACTGCGCAAGGCCCTCGAGAAGGCTCGCATGGCGCGGCGGTTCGTCGCCAAACATCCGTCGGCGCGCGTGCGCTGGGCAACGGGAACGCACGCGATCAATCGCTTTCGAGCGCGGTATCTCTTGCCGGAGCGCTGGCTCTGCGTTCTCGCCGGCCTTGCCACCAGCGCATCCACGCCGCGTTGGCTCTCCGCGGCCAGCCGGACTCAACTCCTCGACGGCATATACACCCGCGAGCTTTTCCGGGTCAGGCGTGCCGACTGATCGCGCGCTGCTGTACTGCGCCGGCGGCGGACTCGGAGATTCACTGGTCGCAACGCTCGTGGCCCGCGCGCTGCACCAGCGGTTCTCGCAGGTGGATGCGTTGACGTTGCCCGCGCACGTAGAGTTGCTCGAGCGGGTTCCCGACGTTGACGGGGTTCTTCCCGACGGAGCCGGCGACGAACGCGCCCTGGCCAAGGCGCTCTCGTCGCGCCGGTACGGTGCCGCCGTCGTTACGTGGGCGACGCGGCGAACGGCTCGCGTCGCGCAGCTTTCGGAGATCCCCGTGCGGGTAGGACAGGCGCGCCGTTTCTATTCATTCCGCTTCACGCATCGGGTTGTCGTCCGCAGCGAATGCGGCGACGTGACCTCGCATTGGTCGGACATTCTGCTCGACTTCGCCCGCGCGCTCGACTGCGATACGAACGATCGTCGCTATCGCGTCGTACCGACGGCGCGCGACGAGCGAGAGGCCGACGAGCTGTGCGCCGATGGGCAACGGTTCGTGCTGCTGACGCCATGCAACGCCGTGGCGGCGAAGCGGAACATCTGGCCGCGATCAGGATGGGCAGCGCTCGCGCGAGCGCTGCGCGAGACGTTCGGCCTGCGAGTTTTCGTGAGCGGCGCACCGGCGGAGGCGGCCATCGCCGACGAGATCGCGCGGTCGGCCGAATCCGCCGGCGTCGTGTCAATCGGCGGCCGCACGAATGTCGGCGTGTTTGCGGCGCTCGCGCGCCGTGCGGCGGCCTTCGTGGGAATCACCACGGGGTCGATGCACGTCGCGGCCGCGGTGGGCTGTCCTACCCTCGGCATATTTCCGTTTCAGTCGGACTTTCCGGAGCGATGGGCGCCGCTCGGAGCGCGCACCGGGGTGGTACGCCCATCGTATCCCTGTCACCACGGCGACACAAAGGAGCGCTGCCCCGACTACGCCTGCATCGCGCACCTCGACGTGCCACGCATCCTCGCCGCGACCGCGCCGCTGATCCGATGATCGAGGCGACCGTTCAGCTGTGCACGTACAACCGCGCGGCGCTGCTCGAACGGGTGCTGGAGGCGTGTTTCGATCAGGTGCTGGAAGCGGAGCGCTATGAGGTGGTCCTCGTTAACGACGGATCGACGGATTCAACGGCTTCGACGATCGAACGCGCCCGGGCGAATGCGCCGTGCCTCTTCACGGTCGTTCATCAAGCGAACGGGGGCCTCGCGAAGGCTCGGAATGCCGGAATCGCGCACGCCAACGGACGGCGGATCATCTTCATTGACGACGACGTCCTCCCGCTGCCGAACTTCGTGGGTGAACACCTAGGGGCGGGCATGCGGCGCCCCGACGCGATCGTGCGCGGCGGAGCGATCGACGTCGAGGATCTCGACAACCTTCCCACACCGGTTTGGAGCATCCGCAACTACAGCGGCAACTATTTTTGGACGACCAACGTCTCGGTGCCGTTAGCGACGATCCGAGCGATCGGCGGTTTCGACGAATCGTTTTCGGAATATGGCTGGGAGGACATCGACGTCGGCCTGCGTTTGAGGGCGCGGCGCGTTCCGGCCATCTTCGATCCGATGGCGCTGGTCTACCACTACAAGCCGCCACGGCGCACGCGCGACATCAAACGAATGCTCGCGCAGGCGCGAGCGCAGGCGCGCACCGCGGTGCGGCTCATTGCTCTCCACCCTCACTGGCGCGCCTACCTGGCCACGGGAGTCAATTCCGCGCAACGCGGCTTTCATTGGCTGACTCGGCGCGCCGGACTCGGCGAGCGCGTGCGCTCGAGGTTGTCGGCGCTCGCTCCGGACGCGGTGCTTCGCGGACGCGAGCTGCGCTTGGCGCGCGCGCTGGCGACCGAAGTCTATTTCGAAGAGCTGGAACGCGCGCTCGTTGCGCAGCGATGAAGATTCTGCTCTCGCGTACCGATCGAATCGGCGACTTGGTGTTGTCCACGCCGGCGATCGCGACGGTGCGGGCGTCTTTTCCGCAGGCGCGCATTACGCTGGTCGCAAGCGCGCATAACCGCGTGGTGGTCGAGCGCAACCACGATGTGGACGAGGTCGTGGTGCTCCCGCGAGGCGCCTCCCCGCGCACGTTCGGGGCGCGCTTTCGCGGCTACGACATGGCCGTGGCGCTCGCTCCGCGCATGGCGGACGTGCAGCTGGTTGGAAATACCAGGGCGCCGGTTCGCGTCGGATATACGTACGAGCGGCGTTGGATCGCCCGCTTGTCGCTCCGGCTCTACGTCAACCGTTTCATGGTCTCCGAGGCCGATCCCGAACTATGTGACCGGGAGATAACGCGGCGTGTTCGGCATGAGGTCGTTCAGTTGCTCGATCTTGTCGCGCTGGCGGGCGCCGATCGCCGCGTCGAGTCGCTGCGCCTCCACGTAACCGACGCGGATCGGCGGATCAACGCGAATCTTCCCGAGGATCCGATCGTGCTGCATCTCGGACAGCGCTGGTTCAGCGGCGGCAGCACGTTGCAAGGAACGCTCGCCATCGTTGACGGCCTCGCGAGAATCGCGCCGATCGTCGTCACGTGTCCCCGCGACAGTGAAATCCACGCATCGCACTTCGAGCAACGACCGAGCGTCGCGAAGCTCTTGCGCCGGCTCGAGTTCCATCAGTGGGCCGCGGTGCTCGAGCGCGCGCGCGCGGTCGTTACGGTCGATACCGGGGCCACGCACGTCGCGAGCGCGGTGCATAGTCCGACGGTCGTCGCGTTCGAGCACCGGTACTTCGCGTTGAACTCGCAGGAATGGTCACCCTACCGCGTGCCGCACGTTTGCGTGCGAAAGCCGGCAGGCGAGGATCAGGAATCCCTCGCGGCATTTCGACGCGATATCGTCGGCGCGGTCGTCGAGTTGGTCGGATGATGCCGGAGATTTCAGTGGTCGTGCCGACCTACAACCGCTTGGAGACGCTCGAACGAGTGCTCCCGACGCTGCTGCAACAAGACCTTCCGCCGTCGGCCTACGAACTGCTGATTTGCGACTCGAATTCGACCGACGGCACGGCGGAGTTCATGCGCACCGTGATTTGTGCGCACGACAACGTGCGCCACCTCGCCGGATCGTACGGTGGCCGCGCCGCGGCGCGGAACGCAGGCATTGCCGCCGCGCGCGGCAGCATCGTCCTCTTCAACGACGCGGACATCTTCGCATCCGCGAACCTCCTGTCGGCACACCTGCGGCGCCATCGGCGGCGCAAGCGCATCGCGGTCGTGGGATGGGAGGTACAAGTGAAGAACTTCGATGAGTACCTGTACAAGCGCGACCGTCCACACGCGCGCGGGCATCTGCATCCGCCTTCGCGAAAAAGACTCTCGTGGCTGTATTTTCTCACCGGCAACGCGTCCGTTGCGCGCGACGATCTCGTGCGAGCGGGGTGCTTCGACGAGACGTTCACGGGGTACGGCCACGAAGACTTGGAGCTCGGCTATCGTTTGCGCCAACGCGGCGTCGACATCGTGTACGAACCCGGTGCCGTGAACTTTCACTGTCAGGACGTCGGCTATGAGGACCAGAAGTCGAAGATGCTGTTGGCGGGACGTTCGGCCGCGCGCTTCTATAGAAAGCATCCGCATTTCGAAGTGAAGCTTAAGCTGGGAATGACTCCGCTCTCGCTTGGAGCGCACTCGATGCTGTCGCGCATGCCGCACCTCTTGGGCTATCTCGACCGGCAGGCGGAACGTTCGCGGCTGGCGCGTGAGCTGCTGCTGCAATACTTCTACGTTGCGGGAGTCAAAGATGCCGGCTAGGGTCTCGTGCGGCGCGCTGCGCGCGACCGACGAAGGCACTGCGGCGCAGCTCTGCGGCTGGGTCAACCGCCGCCGGGATCACGGCGGTCTGATCTTCGTGGACGTGCGCGACCGCGACGGCATCACTCAAATCGTGTTCGATCCTTCGGCGGCCTGCTTCGCAGCGGCCGAACACCTGCGCAACGAGGACGTGCTTCGCGTCGCGGGTGCTGTTCGGCGCCGGCCGGCCGGCACCGAAAACGAGCGGCTGCCGACCGGAGAGATCGAAGTTGCCGTTGACGAACTCGAAATTCTCAACCGTTCGCAAGTGCCGCCGTTCGCGGTGAACTCGGACGATCCGGTGGACGAGAATCTGCGTTTGGAGTATCGCTATCTCGACCTTCGGCGCGCGCGCATGCAAGAGAACCTGCGGGTGCGCCATCGCATCATCAAGGCGCTACGCGACTTCTTCGACGAGCGGGGGTTCTTGGAGATCGAGACCCCGATGCTGATGAAGTCCACGCCCGAGGGGGCGCGCGACTATCTCGTGCCGAGCCGCATCTACCCCGGCGCGTTTTACGCCTTGCCGCAATCGCCCCAGCTGCTCAAGCAGATTCTGATGATAGCGGGCTTCGGTCGGTACATGCAAATCGCGCGCTGCATGCGCGATGAGGATCAGCGCGCGGATCGCCAGCCGGAGTTCACGCAGCTCGACGTCGAGCTTTCGTTCTGCACGCAAGAAGAGGTGCTGGAAACCATGGAATCCGCCATGCGCTACGTGTGGCGGCGCGCGCTGGGAATCGAGGTCGGAGATTTTCCTCGCCTCACGCATCGCGAATCGCTCGCAAGGTACGGATTGGACAAACCGGATCTTCGTTTCGGCCTCGAGTTGGCGGAGGTCGGATCGATCTTTGCGGAGACCGATTTTGGCGTTTTTCGTGCGGTGGCGCAGGGCGGCGGGGCAATCGTTGCCCTGCGCTATCCCGGCGGAGCGGCGCTCTCGCGCCGCGACTTCGACGCGTTAACGGAGACCGCCAAACAGTATGGCGGCAAAGGCATGGTGTGGATCGCCCTTTCCGGCGGTGCGCCGAAATCGCCGGCGGCGAAGTTTCTGACGGAGTCGAACGTCGAAGCGCTACGCACGGCGGTGGCGGCCGAGATCGGCGATGCGATCCTGCTCTTCGCCGACGAGCGCGCGATCGCATATGCGGTCGCGGGAAAGATGCGTAACGAAGTCGGGGAGCGTTGCAAGCTGCGGGCTACCGACGTATTTGCGTTTGCCTGGGTGACGGACTTTCCGTATCTCGAGATCGACGAAACGACCGGCGTGCCGGCGCCGGCGCATCATCCGTTCACGTCGCCCGCGCCCGGCGACTGGGAGCTGATCGACCGCGCGCCTATGGAGATGCGCGCGCAGCACTACGACCTCGTGCTGAACGGCTACGAGCTCGGCTCGGGTTCGATTCGCATCCACAAGCCCGATCAGCAACGGCGCATCTTCGAGATGCTCGGCATGTCGCCGGCCGAGGTGGAAGAGCGCTTTGGCTTCTTCATGCGCGCGCTCGACTATGGGGCGCCGCCACACGGCGGAATGGCGCTGGGCATCGACCGGATCGCCATGCTTGCCTGCGGCGAGGAGACGATTCGTGAGGTGATCGCGTTTCCGAAGAATCAAGTCGCCCGCGACGTGATGATGAACGCTCCGAGCCGAATTCCCGATCAGCTCGTCCACGAAGTGCACCTGGGTCTGCTTCCCTCGGCTCGCGCGCACGACTCGTAAACGACACACCCGTCACGATCCGTCGCGGCGGAGCGTTTTCCTGTTTACGATTCAGTGAAGAAGGAGTCAACATGCAGTTCGCAATTTTACTGGCCCTATCGAACTTTTTCTTCTGGACCCTGCCCGTAGATTGGCAGAGGGACCAGCAAAGCGTCGTCATCAGCGGCACCGTGGTGGATGAGGCGACCGGCGCACCGGTGTCCGGTGCGACCGTCTACGCGACGTCGGGCGCGAATCTCGCGCAAATGACGTCGGATTCGAATGGACGCTTTGTCTTCCTTACGCTGCTGCCGGGCCTCTATAGTCTCTGCGCTTCGAAACCCGGCTACACGCTCGATTGCCGCCCCCGCGACTCGAAGCCCGCGGAATTATTCGACGGTTTCGAGTACGGCGCAACCGTCGTTCTCGCGCCGGCGAGCAACTAGGTTCCCTAAGAACCTTCCTCCGCCGCTAATAGCTCCCTGGCACGCGTGAAGATCGCGTCGAACATCGGAGCCGTCAACTTGCCCGTGTTGGTATTTTGGCGGCTCGGATGGTACGAGGCGATCGCCCGGAGTCTGCGCGCGCCGTTGCGCGCTTCGACCTCGGCGCCGTGCGAGAATGAGACGGCGCCGCGCTCCACGGCAAACTGCCGTTCGCGAAATAGCCGCAGAACCGAAGCAAACGCGATGGCACCGAGACTGATGACGACGCGCAGTCGCGGCAACGCGTCGAACTCGTCGAGCAGATACGGAAAGCAGTTGCGCAGTTCGACGGGCGTGGGCTTATTCTGCGGCGGCGCGCAACGCAGCGCCGCAGTGATGAGGCAGTCGCGCAGCGTCAAGCCGTCGTCGCGGTCGACCGCGTGCGGCTGCGAGCCAAATCCGGCGCGATAGAGCGCGGGGTAGAGGAATGCGCCGGACGCGTCCCCGGTAAACGGCCGTCCCGTGCGGTTACTGCCGTGCGCACCGGGAGCGAGACCGACGATCATCACCGCAGCCTGCGGATCGCCGAACGCCGGCACGGGCTTTGCCCAGTACTCGCAATCACGATGCGCGCGCTTCTTTTCGCGAGCGATGCGCGCCGTATAGGCGCGTAACTGCGGGCAGCGTTGACAGGCAACGACGCCGGCTTCGATCGCGCGCAGCGATCTCACGCCCGTGCCAGCACGTCGGCATAATTGACGCCGACCGGGGCAATCACGTACGAAACGCCCTCGTTGCGCTGCCAGAGCGCTTCGATTGCGCTGCGCGGATAGACGACTCGCACGTTGGGCGCGGCGGGATCGTTGATCGCGCAGTCGCCGTCGCGCGTGAAGCCACAAAGCACGGCCAAGTGTCCGTCGGAGTGCGGCAGCGGCGCGCCGGGAAGTTCGCCGTCGCGCCAGGAGTAGGATATTGCCAACGGCAAGCTTCGTTCGATCAACCGCTGTGCGTGGTCGAGGTTATGGAGATGCGCTACGACGCCGCGCAGGCCTAACCGGCCGCTGTACGCGACGTTGAACGCCCAGTTGCCGGTGCCGTTGTACGCGCGATCGAAGACTTCGCGCGCGGTCTGTGGGATCGAGTGCGCAAGCCCGTGGTACGCGTGGATCATCGCCAGGCTGGCCGGACTGCACCAGCCGCGCTCCTCAGACTCGGTGGTGTACTGTGAATGGGCGGGAACGTCGAGGATCAATGCATCGCGCGCGTACGGCAACGACGGGCTTGCGTGCACGGGCGAAGAGAATGCGACGAGCTCGAACTCCACGCCGCGCGCGCGCACGTCGATCCCGTCGAACGGCTGCCCGGCGCGAATCACGTCCACGTCGACGTGCGTGCCGGCGTGTTCCGGACTAAAGGATTTGGCGCCGCTGGGTTGCCATTCCGCCAAATCGAGCCACTCGCCGTCGGCCTGACCGGCGCGCGCCAGACGGAATTCCAGCCGGCCGCTGGGCGCATGCGTGTTCCAGCTGAGCACGCCGCTGCGCGTCGGCTCGAACCGCAAGGCCGCCGTTTCGCGCACGCGCAGCTGCTGAACGAAGGCCGAGGGCGTCAAATCCGCCATAGCCATGCGTTCCAGGTATCGCCGATAAAGGCGGCGGGGATATAGTTGCGCACGTCGGCGTTGATCGCGGTGTAGTCGGTTTGCCAACTGAAGAAAACGGCGGGCACGACCTCGCGAATTCGTTCTTCTTCCCGCTGATAGAGTGCCTTGCGCTTCGATTGGTCGAAGGTCGCGGCCGCTGCGGCGCTCGTCTCGTTGACGATCGGGTCGTTCAACCACGACGTGTTCGCACCGCGGGGAGGAATAAATGCGGCGTTCCAACTGCCCGAGTTATCCGGATCCGGTCCGTTCGTTTCGATCGACCATTCCAGGTCGTACTTGCCGGTATAGAGCGGCCCGTCCATTGCGAAGAGATAACTGCCGGGATAGTTGCGGATCGCCACGTCGATGCCGACCGTGCGCAGCATAGATTGAATCAGCACCTGGGACTGCGTGTTCTCTTGATGGCCGGTGGTCGCGTATATCGTCAGCCGCATCGCCAGCGAGCCCTTGCGCAAGACGCCGTCGGGCCCCATGCGCCACCCGGCCAGCGCGAGCAAACGCCGCGCCTCGGCGGGATCGTACCGATACGGCGGAAGTCTTGGAGCCGCCCACGAGTCCGGATAGATGTCCGAGACGGCGAGATGATCGAGCGAATGAAAGACGCTCCGCTCGATTCGCTGCCAATCGATGGCTTCGGAGATCGCGCGCCGCACGCGCGCGTCGGCGAGTTGCGGCCGGCTCATGTTGATGCCGAGATGCCGCCAGTTGGCGCTCAGGCGGTGCACGATTCGGATTCCGTGCACTTGCGACAGGCGCGCGATGGAGTTTGCGTTCACGCTCGGATAGACGTCGACCTCATGGGTCGCAAGCTGGTTGAACAGCGTGTTGACGTCCGGAATGACCTTCCAGACTACCTCTTTGATTCTGGGCGCGCCGCGAAAATATCGAGGATTGGGGACGAAGACGAGCGACGTGCCGTGATTCCATTCTTTGAGCACGTACGGGCCGCTCGAGAGCGGGTGCTCGTTAAAAGCGGCATGGTTCAGGTTCGGCAGTCTCGCCAGCAGGTGCGACGGCATCGGCGGATAGCCGGCGCCCCCCATCGCGAGGATGCCGAGCACCGCAACGTTCGGCTTTTTCAGGCGGATGTCGATCGTATACGGATCGGGTGCGCTCGCGGTCGCGATTGCATCCCAGCCGTACCGGGTCTTGACCGCGTTATCGGGATTTATGACGGCGTGGTACGTGAACAGCCAATCCGCCGCGGTGAGCGGCGCGCCGTCGGCCCACGCGATGCCCCTGCGCAAGTGGACGAGGATACGTTTGCCGTCGCGACTGATGCCCCCGTTGCCGACTGTGGGCACCGCCGTCGCAAGATCCGCGATGTAGTTTCCTTCCGCGTCATAGCGCAAAAGAAAGGAAAAGAGCAGCCCGATTATCGCATCGGTGGCGGCGGTGTGCGCATACATCAGGTTGAGCGAATCGGGCTCCTCGTCCGCGCCTAGCCGAAGCACTCCCGGAATCGTCCAGCTATTGCGCTCGCCGTTGCTCGGACGTACGGCCGGGCGCACGCAACCGCCTAGCGCGAAGCACATGCCGAGCGCGGCGGCTCCGAGTCTTCGCCGGTTCATTAGCCCGACGCGTCGCCGCGGAGCGGCACGGTCTTGGAAATTCGCGGAGCGAGCTCGGCGTACAGCCGCTGCGGCCCGAACCGCACGACGTCATCGGCGGGCAGCCCGGTATCCCGGGTCGCGCGCTCGATTTCGTCTCTTGCCTGCGCGTCGCTCATCCCGAGCGTCCGCAGCGCGATCCCGATCACTTTGGCAGGCTTGATCGTTGCAAGAACGCGTTCATGAATTTCAATCAGCTCGTTGTACGGCAGCGTCGGCGTTTGATACGACTCGATCGCGGTGCGCGCAGGGTCGCAGACCAAGATCAGCGCATCGGGCGCGCAACCGGTCATCAATGCGAGCGTAACGGCCCCATACGCGGGATGATTGAGGGCGCCTTGCCCCTCGACGACGATGAGGTCGGCGCCCTGATGGGCGGCATAGAGCACCAACTGTTCGGCCGCGCCCGGGGCGAAATCGACGATCACGCGATCCACCGAGATGCCCCAGCCCGCGATGATGATACCGGTCTGTCCGGTCGGTACGAATCGCGCGTTGCGTCCGCATTCGTGCGCCGCGCGCACGAGTTCCAGGGAGACCGTCATCTTGCCGACCGCACAATCGTTGCCGACCGTGAGCACGACGGGCGGTGCGACGCCGTAGACCGCACCGGAGAAGAGCGGAACGTCGGGCGGCTCACGCACGTCCCAAATGGCGGTGCCGGCCGCTCGCGATCGTACCCGAAACTCGCGGTCGTCGCCCAAGATGTCGTGCAGGCCGCTGACGATCTCGAGCTTCGCATCGATGGCAGCCAAAACTTCGCTGCGCCACTCCGGCGGCAACCCGCCGCCCTTGGGGGCCGTGCCGATCAGCAGCGACGTCGGTGAAAACTCGAGCGCCTGCACCAACGACTCGACGATCGGCGCGTCGCTCTCCAGGTACGGCAACACGTCGCGCACCCGTTTGCCCGCCAACGCAGGATCGACGATCGCGACGACTTCGTCGTCGCCGTACCGGATCACGCCGTGCGCCGTCTTCGCGTCGGTTTCGAAACGCTCCGGCGCGAGAATCGCGTAGCGGCGAGTCACGCCGGCGCGGCCTCGCGGATGCCGAGTCCAGGTGCATCGGGCAACACGAGCTTTCCGCCGGCGTAACGCACTCCGTCGAAGGGATCGTTTGCAACGAGGAAGGGGCCGTCAATGTCGGCCCAATCGGCGAGCGGCGAGAGCTGCGCCGCCGCAGTGGCGGCAATTGCGGTCTCAACCATGCAGCCGATCATCACGCGCATTCCCATCGCGCGCGCGGTGCGGATCATCGCGAGCGCGCCGCGGATCCCGCCGGCCTTGGCGAGCTTGACGTTGACACCGGCGACGCAGCCGCGGAGTGCGGGCAGGTCGCCGGCGGTGAGGGCGTCTTCATCGGCGACGATGGGGATGGCGACCGATTCGGAGATTGCGCGCAGTTGTTCGGGAGCACCGGCTGGTATAGGCTGCTCGCAGAGCTCGATCTCGTAGCGTTCGAGTTCGCGCAGTATCGCAATCGCACTTTCGGCGTTCCACCCTTCGTTTGCATCGATGCGAACGGTGCCGCGATAGCGGCGGCGAATCTCGGCGATCGTCTCGATCTGCTCACTCGCGGAGCCCACGCCGAGCTTGACCTTGAGTATCGGATGATCTCGAACTTGCGCGAGCTTTTGCAGCGTCGTTTCCGGATCGGCGATGCCGATCGTGAACGACGTGACCGGCGTGCCCGCCGGATCGAGTCCCAAGAGCGCGTAGAGCGGCTTGCCGAGGTCCTTGCCGATCAAATCGTGGAGCGCAAGGTCGAAACCGGCGCGAGCGGCCGCCGGAATGCCGGCGTGCAGCAGCGTTTCGAGGCGATAGGGATCGTCGTCAGCCGGAACGTGTGTTGCAAAGTAGTGGGCGACGCTTTCGACCGATTCACCATAACGGTCGATCGGCGTGGCCTCACCGATGCCGTCGCGCTCGCCGCTACGCACTCGAACGATCGCGGTCCGGGCGACGCGTTCCTCGCTGCGCGCAATCTTGAACGGATGAACGAGCGGCAGTTCGATCGGCGTAACGGTTACCTGCATTGCGCTAGGGAACCTCTGAAGAAGTCGCTGCACCGATCGCAACGAGCAATTTCGACACAGCTCTAGGCGCAGCCGAGGGAGCATACTCTGGAAGTCTGTGACCGAGGCTGCAACAACGAGATGTGCCGAAATTGCCGTTGCCCAAAGGGTTCGACCACAAAGGAATGTCATCCTGAGCGGAGTCGAAGGGCGGCGCCTGCGTTGTCGCCGGCTCCGTCGAATACCGCTGCGGGTATGCTCCGTCGCCGTCTACTAGCATTCGCGGCCTTTGTGGTTCAAACGATCGGTACATGGACTTCTTCAGAGGTTCCCTAAGAGCCGGCAGCTGCCGGCGCCATCTTGAAGTTCCAGTTCACGACCTTGCCGTTTTCGT
>JAFAXS010000003.1 GCA_019240755.1 Vulcanimicrobiota bacterium | reverse complement strand
CTGGAAATTCGCTCGCCGTGCTCGGTCACGTGTGCGACGCTCACGGTCTGAACTCCGCGAGGCGCAAAGTATTGCTGCATCAGCGCGACGTCGCCGCCCCGTTCGTGTCCGAAGCGGAACGTCGAACCGACGATGACGGCGCGCACTCCCATCCGCTCGACGAGGATCTGCAGGAACTCTTCCGGGCGCAACAACGCGATCGCATCGTCGAAGCGCACGAAGTAGCACTCTTCGAAGCTGGCGGCGCCGAGCAGCGTGAGCCGCTCCGCCGCGGTGTTGAGCATCTCCGGCACCACGGCGGGGCGAAGATGCGTCGCCGGATGGTTTGAAAAAGTGAGTACCGCGCTGCGCCATCCGGGGCGTCGCAGTCGCAGCGTCTGTCGCGCGATCTCACGATGTCCTCGATGGAAGCCATCGAAAAATCCGATCGCCAACACCAACGGCCGAGCGCTCTCACGCCCGAGACGGTGGCTGACAATCACAGAAACACTTTGCGCGGCGCGAGCAGCGCGCCTTGCGCCTCGCCGATGCCCACCAGCACGCGCGTTTCATCTCGCACGAAGACGTGCCGCGCGGCGGCCCCTTGGGGCAACGCAACGATTCTGCCCGCCCGAAAGTCCGACGACTCGCGCAGCGTTAACACGATCGTCGGTAGCGCGAGGATGTGCTCCGGTGCGACGATGACTCGTTGTGGATCGTGCGCGATCTCCTCCAGAGTATGCGCCTCCGACGCAACGAACGGCCCGGAGGCTTCCCGGACGAGCGCGCCCATGTGCGCGGGTAGAGCGATCGCCTCGCCTAAATCGCGGCACAGACTTCGCACATACGTCCCCTCGCTGCAGGCGACGCGCAAACGAGCGGTTGCGGGACGTTCGACGCCCAAAATGCGCAGACCATAGATCGTGATGGCGCGTGGTCTGGGTTCGACCCGCTTTCCTCTGCGGGCGAGCTCGTACAGCCGGCGACCCTGATGATGCGCCGCCGAGTACGTCGGCGGAGTCTGCGTGATCTTTCCGATGAAGCGCTCGAGCGCCGCTTCGAGCCGCCCTACCCAATCGGCCGGAACGGCCGCCGCTGCGACGGTGGCGCCGTGTGCGTCGTCGGTTTCCGTCGCCCGGCCGAGCACCAGCGTAAAGACGTAGCTCTTGCGCTGATCGGTCAGCAGCGGAATCAGCCGCGTCGCCTTTCCGATTGCCAGCGGCAACACGCCGGCGGCTTGCGGATCGAGAGTCCCCAGATGGCCCGCGGTCAGGCGACGGTCGCCCGCATAGGCGGAATAGATGCGCCGCACGCGCGCAACCGCTTGCGCCGAAGTCGGACCGGCGGTCTTAAAGAGATTGACGAAGCCGATCACCCACCAGAGGTCCCCTATAGGCCTTCGGCAATCAGCGCTTGTTCGACGCTCTCGAACGCGTTGGGCAGCGTTCCTTTAAAAGTAAGTCCCGAGGCTCGAAAGTGACCGCCGCCGCCCAGACGGGCAGCTGCCGCCTGGACATTCACGCCGCCGTTGGATCGCAACGATACGCGAAGCTCTCCGTCGATCGCCTTGAACAGCGCCGCAACGTTCACGCCTTCTTGGCCGAGCAGCACGTTGACGAAGTCTTCAGTATCCTCGCCGTCCGCGCCCGTTTGCGCCAACATCGCGTCGTCAACGTATGAGTAGCAGTAGCTTCCGCCGTGCTTCAGTGTCATCTCGTCGATGATGCGCCCCAATAACTTGGTAGCAGCGACGCGCTTGCGCAAGAACACTTCTTCGGTGATCTTTTCCTTGTCGGCGCCGAGGCGGATGAGCTGCGCCGAAAGGTCGAGCGCGTCGGCCGTCGTGTTGGAGTGCATGAAGCCGCCCGTGTCGGTCATGATCGTCGTCAGGATGCACGTGGCGATCGAGGCATCGAGCGGCACGCCGAGCTCACGCAACAGGTGCATCACTACGCTTCCGGTTGAGCATTCCGTCTCGAGCACGAAGTTGAACTTGCCGAAGAGCGCGTTGCCGAGGTGATGATCGATATCCAGCATGTTCTCGCGCGTCAGCGCGGGCAGGCCATCTCCGGCACGGCGCCAGTCGCTCATGTCGCAGAAGACGAAGAGCGTATCGGCCGGCAGATCCGAGGGCAACTGGCGCGACGCGTACTGTGCTTCCGGCAAGAACCGCAGGTTGCGCGGAATCGCGTCCTCCGCGAAATAGAGAACGCGCTTGCCCAGCCGCTTAAGCGCCAGGCCCAATGCGAACCCTGCGCCGAGCGTGTCGCCGTCGGGCTTCACGTGGCTGACCATCACGAAGCAACTGCGCCGGCGCAGCTCGTCGGCGACCTCCCGCGCGGACGAAATGCGCGCCTGGCTCTCGATCATTCGGTCTCCTCGATCGGCGCCGGAACCGCCGCCTCGCGCAGCATCTTAGCGAGCGCGATCGCGCGTTCCGCGGAACGGTCTTCGATGAAGACGAGCTCCGGCGTATAGCGCAGATCGATCTTTCGGCCAAGCTCGCCGCGCAAGAATCCGGCCGCGTGGCGCAACGCATCCAGCGACTGGCGCGCTTGGTGGCGATCGCCGATCACCGACACGAACACCTTGCAGCGGCGCAGGTCGTCGCTCACTTCCGCGCGCGTCACGGTCACGAATGCCAGCCGAGGATCCTGCAACTCCGACGACACCAGCGTTCCGAGAATCCGCTGAACCTCGTGATCGATCTTGGCCAACCGCTGCGGCTTCATGCGTGTGCTAGTTCCGCGGCTACGCGTTCGAGCGTATACGCTTCGACCACGTCGCCCTCTTTGAGATCTTGGAACTTGGCGATCTGAATGCCGCACTCGAAGCCTTCTGCGACTTCGCGCACGTCTTCTTTGAAGCGCCGCAGGCTCTCGACCTCGCCGTCGAACGCCACGGTTCCGTCGCGAACGATGCGGGCCTTGGCGTTACGCGCGATCTTCCCGCTCGTCACGTAACAGCCGACGATCGTGCCGACGCGACTGACTTTGAAGACTTGCCGCACCTCGGCGCGGCCGAGGACGATCTCGCGCTCGATCGGCGAGAGCATTCCGCGCATCGCCTTCTTGAGGTCATCTTCGATCTCGTAGATCACCTGGTAGAAGCGCAGATCCACGCCTTCGTTCTCGGCTAAGCGGCGCGCCGTTTCGTCGGGCCGGATATTAAATCCGATCAGCACGCCGTTGGACGCGCTCGCCAGGTTCACGTCGTTGGGCGAGATGGCCCCGACGCCGCCATGGATCACTCGAATCTCCACGTCGTCGGTCGAGAGCGACTCCATCCGCGCCCGCAGAGCCTCGAGCGAGCCTTGGCCGTCGGCTTTGATGATCAGGTTCAGCACTTTCTTCCCCTCGGCCGGCATCGACATGAAGCTCTCCAGCGAGACCTTTTGCGTGCCGGTGGCGGCCATGCGAACGTCGCGGCGCCGCGTTGCGCGCTTCTCGGCGGTTTCACGGGCGACTCGGTCGTCGCTGACCACCATCAGCGTGTCGCCGGCGGACGGAACGTCGCTCAGGCCCATCACCTCGACCGGGATCGACGGGCCGGCCTTCTTGACCGGCTTGCCCTTATCGTCGATGAGCGCCCGCACTTTGCCGAAGGTTCCCCCCGCAACGACGATGTCGCCGACGCGCAGCGTTCCGTTCTGCACCAGCACGGTCGCGACCGCGCCGCGCCCGCGGTGCAGTGCCGATTCGATGACGACGCCCGTAGCACGCCGATTCTTGTTCGCGCGCAACTCGCGGATGTCGGCTTCCAGCAGCACCGTGTCGAGCAGCGTATCGATTCCATCGCCGGTCTTGGCGGAGACCGGCACCATCTCCACGCTGCCGCCCCAGTCCACGGGTTGAAGTCCTTCTTCCACGAGCTGTTGCTTCACGCGATCGGGCTGTGCGTCGGGACGATCCATCTTGTTGATCGCAACGACGATCGGAACGTTGGCTGCCTTCACGTGCGCGATCGCCTCCTTCGTCTGCGGCATCACGCCGTCGTCCGCCGCGACCACCAAGATCGCGACGTCGGTGACTTTCGCGCCGCGCGCGCGCATCGCGGTAAACGCCTCGTGACCGGGCGTGTCGACGAAGGTGATCTTGCGATCGTTGCGCTCGACGGTGTACGCGCCGATCTTTTGCGTGATGCCGCCGGCTTCGGCCGCGGCAACGTTGGCTTGGCGAATTTTATCCAACAGCGACGTCTTGCCGTGGTCGACGTGACCGAGGACGGTGACGACGGGCGCCCGCGGCGCCAGCATCTCCGGACGATCCTCTTCCTGCTCGACGGCAACTTCCTCGCCGGCTTCCTTCACGACCGCGTTGAACCCGAAGCGTTTGGCGATCTGGATGGCGACGTCGCTCGAAATGTTCTGATTGATCGTCGCCATCGTTCCGATCTTGATGAGCTCCGTGATGACGTCGCGCGCGGGCACGACCATCGCGCTCGCAAGTTCTTGTACCGTCAGCAAGTCGGGAATTTGGATGGTCTCCAGCGCCCGCTGCGGTGCGACCGCGGCGTGATCGCCCTTCTTCTTGCGCTGCCGCTCCTTTTCGAGCAGCAGCTCCTTTTCGCGATCCTTTTTTGCGGCCGCCTTGTCCTCATGAATGCGTGTGCGATCACCCGGACGCCCACCCGCGGACGGCGTGGGGCCGTCGGTCGGGAGCGCTCCGGGGCGCGCCGGAGAGGGTCGCGCGCCGGGCGAGAGCGGCCGGAACGGTCCGTTGCCGGCGGAGCGTCGCTGCGGCGGGACGTTCCGTGCCGGGGCGATGATCCGCCCGGGGACCGGCCCGGTCTTCGCAGGTTGCGCGGGCGCGACTTCGCCCGGCCGCGGCGCGACGCCCGGACGGCCCGGCACGCCCGTCTGAGGACCGGGTGACGCGGATGCGGCCGCCCCCGGCGCCTGCGGCTGACGCTTCGCGACGGAGGGCTGGCCCGATGGAACGGGACGCAGCTGTGGAATCTCGGGACTCGACGCTGGGCTGGGCTTACGCTCGGGCGGCGCCGCGGCGGCACGCCCGGGGGCGCCGACCACTGGACGCAGCCGCGGCTCAGGCGGCGGCGGAGTGGCGGCAGGCGCGGCCGGTGCCGGAGCTGCTGCTGGCGGCGCTTTCGCGGGGGTAGCGGGCGCCGCTCCCGGTTTGGCCGGCTTGAGCAAGACGCTGCGCACCAGATCGGCGATCTGGTCCGGCACGACGCTTAGCTGGTTCTTTGCCTCGAAGATGCCGCCCAAGCGCTCGTTGAAGAGCGCGATCAGCTCTTTGGAGGTCAGGTTGAGCTCTTTAGCGAGCTCGAAGATTCGTACTTTTCCGGCCAAATTCTCTCTCGGGCGCGGACACGCCCGAGTCCCATCAGTTGGAGTGCGCGGAGCCCCAACCGACGGTGCGGCCCCGCTAGGTGATCAAAGTCCTGCCCTCATCGGAGGGGGCGGTTGTCGCGATAGTTCATGCGTGCATTTCGTTCACAGGCTCTTTATTAAAGCATATTCGGCCGCCGCCGCGCCAAGACCCGGGTATCGTTTGTTCTTGCGAGCTCGCTGCGCACAGGGCTCGCCGCACAGGTAGACGCCGCGGCCGGGTTGCTTGCGGCGGGCGCTCGGGTCGTCCGCGCGCCAGCCTGAGCTCGTACGCACAAACCGATGCAGGTGCCGCGCTTCGAAGCGCCGGCGGCAGCCGACGCAACTCCGAACCGGACTTATTCCTCGCTCCTTCCCAACCGCTCGCGGCGAAACTCTTCGAGTTTCGCGATCAGTTCGGCGTCCACGTCCCCGGCAGGCTTCTCCTCGGGCGGAGGCGCCTCGGCTTGCGGCGTCTCTGCGGCGGCGCGCTCGGCGCGCTCGGCCAAGTACCGCTCGCGTGCGGCGGACGTCTCGGTCTCGCCTGCGATGTCGAGCCGCCATCCCGTCAAGCGCGCAGCGAGCCGGACGTTTTGCCCGTCGCGGCCGATCGCGAGCGACAACTGATAGTCCGGCACGATCACGAGCGCTACGCCTTCGTCCTCGAAAAGCTCGACGCCGATGACCTTGGCGGGCGCCAATGCGTTCATGATGAACGTCGCCGGCGTCGGATCCCATCGAATGACGTCGACCTTCTCGCCTCGCAGATTGTCGGTCACGTTCGCGATGCGGCTGGATTTCGGGCCCAGGCACGCGCCTATCGGGTCCACTTCTGCCCGATTGCTCCGCACGGCGACCTTCGATCGGCTTCCGGGGTCGCGCGCGATCGCCATGATCTCCACGGTACCGTCCGCGATCTCCGGGATTTCCAGCTCCATCAATCGCTGCACGAGCCCCTCGACCGTGCGCGACAAAATGACCTGCGGTCCCTTCGGCGACCGCTTCACGTCGAGCACGTAGGCGCGAATGAAGTCGTTGATCCGATAGGCTTCGCCGGGAACCTGCTCGTCGAGATACATTACGGCTTCGTCGCGACCTTCGAGCGTAACGTACATGTTGCGCTGCTCGTACCGTTGGACGGTGCCGGTGACCAGATCGTTGAGCTTGCGAACGTACTTGTTGTAAACCGTATCGCGCTCGGCCTCGCGGATTCGCTGCACGATCACTTGCTTGGCTGTCTGCGCGGCGATTCGCCCGAAGTCTTTCGGCGTTACCTCCTCGTCGTAGAAGTCGCCGGCCTGATACGGCGCCCCCGCGTCTTTGACCGAAATCTCGAGCTTAGGATCCTGCACGTCGTCGACCACGGTGCGGCGATGAAAGACGCGATAGGCTCCGCTCTGCCGATCAACCATGACGATCGCGTTTGACTCGCTGCCAAAGTGACGCTTGTACGCGGTCAATAGCGCGGCCTCGAGCGCTTCCAGCAGCATCTCGAAGGAGATGTTTCTCTCGCGCGCGATCGACTGCAAAACGTCGATCAGGCGATCGTCAGTTGCGGTGTTTCCTATTGTAGCCATGCAGTTGTTTCCGTTGAAGCTTGTCGCGTTGAAAATCCGCTCGCGGATCGAATTCCAAATTTGCCGATTTAATCGCTGCCACTGGTAACAGCAGTTCGCCCCGCTCCGTTTCCAGCAGGACCGCTTCGCCTCGCATGCCGCGCAAGGTTCCGCGGTGGGTTTTGCCGCCGTTGACCGTCAGAGTCGTGACGATGCGCGCGGCACTGCCGGCAAAGCGGTCGTAGTCCTCCGCCCGCACCAGCGGCCGGTCGAGCCCGGCCGACTCCACCTCCAGCATATAGTTGCCGTCGAGGCTTCCCAGCGCAGCGTTCAGCCGCGAAGCCACGCGCTCGCACAGCGCAACGTCAACGCCACCGGGCCGATCTATCGTTACGCGCAAGGCCAGGGCGCCGCGGACGGTGCGAGCCTCGCGCGTGACGATTTCCAACGCGCCAAAACTTGGATCGTGCTCGATGTCGTCGAGCTCTTGCTCGAACGCTCTGGCGATCTCCGTTGCGACTCTGGCCATGGTGCCGTTGTATCGTCCCTATAAGCAAACAAGCGCGGGACCTGCCCACGCTCCTTCTTCGATGCGGCTCTTCGCCGCCGCGGATTTGGCTTCATTCTTCGAGGAAAAACGACGGGCCGCTTACCCTTCCGGGCGCGGCCCCTCGCTTTGGTTTCTTTTCGTTGCGATCGGCGCGCCGCCGGAAATCGTCCGGCTGCCGCGGGCGCACCTGGCGCCCTTATTTGGCGCGGGTATCGCGGGCCTCGTGGCCCGGTGGATTTTGCGGTTCCAACCGCCCTCCTTGGTTTTTACTAAGCATGCCGGTTTTGCCGGCATGTCAAAATTCTAGTGCTACAAAAATCGAAATGCAAGGGGGAAACGCTACCGGTCATGGCGACGGTTCGGGCGAGGGAACGAACGGTACCAACAGCCGTCCGTCGCACGGCGCGGAAACGATTCCATCGACGATCGGAGCGAGACCCGCGGCGAACGGACTAGCCGGCTGACCGCCGCTGCCGCCGCCGATCGTCACCTGCGTTCCGTTCGCCGGGCCGCCGTGCAGGTTGCTGTGTACGACGGATGAGTCGGGGCCCGCAACATCTGCATAACCTCCTCGCAACTGTTGCGGATAGCGCACGAGCCAACCGGTGCAGATCGTGGTCGGTCCGTCCTTTCGCGCGGCCGTAACCCACATCTTCACTCGCGCTTCACCGCCCGTTCTGCGAACTTCGTAAATGTATTTCGTTTTCGCGAGCACCTCAGGTGGCGGGGTCGGCTCGAGTCGCCCGCGCAGCGAGTAGGTCGCGCCATAACTTTTCGTGGTCGGATGCACCGGGTTGTTCGGCAGCAGTGCGCGCAGCTTCGCGTTGAGGTTGCCGGGCGTCGCTCGCGGACGCGGCGTCGCACGCATAATCGGCGCCGCAGTCGGCGGCACGGCGACGGGCCGCACCGGTGCGGCGCGGACTTCGCGGCCGGTCCCCGGTCGAGGGCCCGGCGAGGCGCCGGAACTCGGCCCAGGCGACGGTCCCGGGCTCTTGGCCGTGCCGGGCGCATGCGGCGCGGCGCTCGCCGCCGGACTCGCCTGTCCTGGCGCTGCGGCAGGGCTGGCGCGTACAAGGGCCGCCGCGGCCGTTGCGGCCGGGCTCGCTCGGGCGACCGCGGCGGCGGCGGCGGTCGGCGACGCCGCCGGATGCGCGGGCACCGGCGTCTGCAGGCGGACCGCGGCCGGCGGAACGCTCGGTGCCGGCTTTGGTGCGGGACGCGCGCTGGCGATCGGTCGCGGCGACGGCGAGGGTGCGGTCGTCGCCGGCACTTTCAGGGCCACGGAAACCGCTGCGGCGGTCGGCACGCTGACCGGAGCGGCCGGGGTTTCGTTGCGCGGTTGCGCCTCAAAGACATTCTGCGTCGGCTGCGGATTCGGTTGCGCGCTCTGCTGTGGAATTGCGCGCGGATTGGGCGGGGCGCTCGGCGCGGTCTTTGCCAACTCGTGACGGTTCACGGGCAACCGTTGCGTTTGCGGTTGCGTTAAGGGCGCGTGCCGCAATGGGGCAACGGTCGGCACGTGCGGGACCGGCTGCGCGTGCGCCGGCGCCGCCGCGCGGGAGACCGCGACGGGCGAATATCGCTGGAACGACACGCGTTCCGCACCAGACACGTTCTCCGTCGCGCCCTGTTGCGACGAACTGACGGCAACGGTGAAGAGCAGCACTGCCAAGAGCGCATGAAAAAAGAGCGACGCTAGGAAGCTTCCCGCGAGTCGCTCTGGATAGCGACGGTCCCGCGGGTCGCGTTCAAACTTAAAATTCAGAGGTGCTTAAGTGCGCTCAGGCGAGCGCAGGAGCCTGCCGCCGGCGCGGCACAAGCCGTGGGCTGCGCATGGAACCAGTACTGCAAAAACGCACGAAGATCGTTGCGACCGTCGGCCCGGCATCGCGCGATCCCGCGATCTTGCGATCGCTCTTTCTGTCGGGCGCGAACGTCTTACGGCTGAACTTTTCGCACGGCCAGCCCGACGAGCACGCCGCGGTGATCGAGTCCGCGCGCTCGATCTCTACCGATCTTCGAATCCACAGCGCTATCCTGCAGGATCTTCCCGGGCCTAAAGTACGCACGGGACCGCTGGCGGACGGGACAACGTCCGTGCGGCTTGAGCGCGGCGCGAGCTTCGTGATCACCGGCGAGCAAGTCGCTGGCACGCAAGAGCGCGTCAGCACGACCTATCGAGATTTGGCGGCCGATGTCGCGATCGGCAAGCGGCTGTACCTGCAAGACGGCCAGATTACGCTGCTAATCGTCGGCAAGACCGCGACCGACATCGAGACGACGGTCGAGTTTGGCGGCGATTTGCGCGGATCGCAAGGGATCAACTATTCCGACGGATCCCTGAACATTCCGACGGTGACGCAGCGCGATCTCGATTACTTACGCTTCGGCTTGGAGCACGGCGTAGATTACGTCGCCATGTCGTTCGTGCGTTCCGCCGAGGACGTCGAGCGCATCAAGGCGTTCATCGCCCAAGAGAAGCAGCGCGTGCCGGTCATCGCCAAGATCGAGAAGCACGAGGCCTTGGCGCAGCTCGACGAGATCATTGCGGCCGCCGACGGCATCATGGTGGCCCGCGGCGATCTCGGCATCGAGATCCCGATCGAAACGGTACCGATCGTGCAAAAAGAGATCATTGCGAAGTGCAATCGGGCGAGCAAACCGGTGGTCACGGCGACGCAGATGCTCGAATCCATGATCGCGGCGCCGCGGCCGACGCGCGCCGAGGCGACCGACGTCGCCAACGCCATCCTCGACGGCACCGACGCGGTGATGCTCTCCGCGGAAACGGCGTTGGGCGCATATCCGACCGAGGCGGTGCGCACGATGGCGCAGATCGCGCGTGAAGTCGAGCAGCACTATCCCCATGCGTCGCTGCGCGATCGGCGTCTCGAAAACTTCGAGCCGACCATCGCCTCGTCCATCGCCGAGGCGGCGACGCGGGCGAGCGCGGAGCTGAAAATTCCCTTCATCGTAACGGGCACGACGACCGGCAATACGGCGCACCACATCGCGGCGTTTCGGCCGCACGCGCGCATCGTGGCGCTCACTCCCGACGTGCAGGTCGCACGCCGTTTAGCCCTGCTCTGGGGGACTGAAGCGCTGCTGATCGACCCGTACGCGTCGATCGACGTGCTGCTCTACGTGACGGAGCGCCAGATGTTGGCTGAGGGCTTCGTGCGCTCGGGCGACCTGATCGCGTTCACTACCGGCATGCCGGTCGGCTCGGGAGGCACGAACGTCCTGAAGATCCACCAGATACCGTAGCAGTTTTGGTTGTTTTGGAGGACGCTTCGGAGACGTTCGTCGGCGCCCGTCCATGGGCGCCTCCTACTGCCGTGCCGCTCGCTCTCGCCGTCCATGGCTCCGCTCGCGGTCACGAGCCTCCTCAGCTGTCCTCCGAAAACAACCAAAACTGCGAGACTACAAATTCCTTGTCATTACTTCTTCAGTAACGTGCGCGCGTGGCGGAGCGCCGCGTCGTGTGATTCGCCGGAGAGCATGCGGGCGATTTCGGACTCTCGCTCCTTTTTATCGCCGATCCGCCGAACGACGATCGCGGCGCCGTCGCGCTTCTCGAATTTCTCGAGCACGTAGTGCTCGTCGGCCCAGCGCGCGAGCTGGGCGAGATGCGTGACGCAGACGATTTGATCGCTGCGGGCGAGCTTTCCGATCCGCGCGCCGACTGCGGTCGCCGTCGCGCCGCCGATGCCGGAGTCTATTTCGTCGAAGACGAGCGCGCCTTGCGCCGTTCGCGTCTGCGCTAGCGCGACGACGACGGCGAGCAGCACGCGCGAAAGCTCGCCGCCCGACGCGACGCGAGTCAGCGGTCGCGCCGGTTCGCCGGCATTCGCAGCGAAGAGAAACTCGACGTCTTCGGCGCCGTTGATTCCGATCGCCGACAGCTGCTCGAACGCCACGTCGAAGCGGCCGCCCGTCAAGGCAACGTCCTCGAACTGCGGTTGCACCCGAGCCGCAAGCTCGGAGGCCGCGCGCTTGCGGACCGACGTCAGCTCGTTCGCCGCCTCTTCGACGTCGCGCTGCGCGCCGGCCAGCTCCGCGCGATGGCGCGCAATCGCGCGGTCGCGGTTTTCGTATTGGTCCACGGTCCGTCGAGCCTCGTCGGCATGGGCCTGGATCGCGCCGAGGTCGCCGCCATATCGTCGTTTTAGGCGATCGATCGCTTCGAGACGCGCATTGATCGCGTCGAGCTCTGCCGGATCGAACTCGGCTCCCTCCAACGCCCGCGACGCCTCGGCGGCGAGCTCGATGCAGTCGCTCTGCAGCAGAGCGGCGCGCTCGGCGAGCGTTCGGAGCTCGGCGTCGAACGGCGCAACCGCGGCCAGCGCCGCGGCCGCTGCGCCGAGGCTTTCGACCGCACCACGCTCGTCATTGGTCAACGCCTGATGCGCCGCGCTCAGTGACGACGAGATCCGTTCCGCATTTTCCAGGAATCGCCGGCGTTCGTTGAGCCGCTCGTCCTCGCCGGGCTGTAGGCGCGCGGCCTCGATTTCGCTGAGCGCAACGGAGGCGTCGTCGTGGCGTTCCCGCGCTCGCCGCTCGTTCTCCGTCAGCTCGTCCAGCGCTTGCGCGGCCGACTTCGCGCGCGCGTGTGCCTGCGTCAGTCGTGCGCGCATTGCAAGTGCCGGCTCGCCGGCAAAGCGATCCAGCAGTTCGCGGTGGTACGCCGGCGCGAGCAGACGATGCGCCTCATGCTGGCCGATGATCTCGGCGATCGCGTCGCCGACGTCGCGCAAATACGCGGCCGTCGCAGGCCGCCCGTTGAGGCGCGCGGCCGAGCGTCCCGCATCGTTGATCTCGCGAACGATGGCGGCCGACTCGCCGTCGTCGAGCTCGTACCCGTCGAGACGCAAGCGTTCGAGCAGTGAAGCGTCGGGGTCGAACGTTAGGGTCGCGATCGCTCTACGCGCGCTGCTCGCGATGACGTCTGGGCCGGCACGACCGCCGAGCGCGAAGGCGAGCGCTCCGACGAGCATCGTTTTTCCTGAGCCCGTCTCCCCGCTAAACACCGTGATGCCGGGCGCGAACTCCACGTCGGCACGGGCGATCAGACCGTAGTTTTCGATCTGCAACCGCCGCAGCATAAGGACTCCTTACCGACGAGGATCTTTGATGGAAACGCCCCAGAGCATCTTCTCTTCCAAACGCTCGAGAAAGTGGATCGGGCGCGTGCGCGCAAAGTGCACTCGCTTGGGGTGGCAATGAATCAAGACGCTGGAGTTTGGGGCCACCTCGCTGACGACGTCGCCGTCGCACTCGAGATGGGCGTGCGCGGACTCGATGTCGCTCGTGATCTCGATGCGCGAATCAACCGGCACGATCAGCGGACGCGAGAAGAGCGTGTGCGGCAGCAGCGGAACGACGCCGAATGCGGCGACGCTGGGCGCTATCAGCGATCCGCCGGCCGAAAGAAAATAGGCCGTCGAACCCGTCGGGGTGGCGACGCAGATTCCGTCCGCGGTGATGCGCGTCACCGCTCCCTCCTCCACGCGCAATCCGAACGGCACGATGCGCGAGAACTCTCCCTTGCGAACGACGACATCGTTCAGCGCGAAGTAGCTCCTTCCGTCGTACTCGGCTTGCAACGCCGTGCGCTCGTCCATGAAGAGCCCGCGCGCCACGAGCGCCGGCAGATCGGAGAGGCGCGGGTCGTCTTCGTCCAGCTCGGTGAGGAAGCCGAGTCGCCCCGTGTTGATGCCGAGAATCGGAACGTCGTCCTCGACGGCGACCCGGGCCGCCCGCAAGAGCGTGCCGTCGCCGCCGACGGTAATCAACAGCGAAGCTCCGCGCGCCGTCGCGCCGTCAACCACGTCGAATCCGTTGGCGCGAAAGTCCGAAGCAACGCGTTCGCCGATCGAGCGGGCGTGGTCGCGCGCCGTGTCCACGTACAGGGCGATGACCTTCTTCTCGAGGGCGAGCGATGCGCTCATCTTTGCGCTCCTTCGCCGACCACCGCCTCGATTCGTGCGTCGTCGAACGGCTCGCCGCACCGGCGCAACTCCACGAAAAACTCGCGGTTGCCAGCCGGTCCCAGCAGCGGAGAGGCCGCGAGATTCACCGCTACCAGGTTCGCCGCCGGCGCGGCATCGCGCACCGCGGCGATGACCGCGCGATGAGTGCGCGGGTCGCGAACGACGCCACCGGAGCCGACCCGCTTGCGCCCCGCTTCGAACTGCGGCTTGATCAGCGCAACGATCGTGGCGGCGTCCCGCAAATAGCCGGCGGCACGAGCGAGAATCGTGCGAAGCGAGATGAACGAAACGTCCACCACGATGAGGTCGAACCCGTTGGGAAACGCGTCGTCGGCGAGCTTGCGAAAGTTGGCGCGCTCGATCACGGTAACGCGCGAATCCGTTCGGAGACGCCAATCGAGCTGACCGTAGCCGACGTCCACCGCCGTCACGTGCGCCGCGCCGCGCTGCAAGAGACAATCCGTAAAGCCGCCGGTAGAGGCTCCCACGTCGAGCGCCTCCAGGCCCGCGACCTCAGTGCCGAAGAAACGCAGCGCGTAATCGAGCTTTTCTCCGCCGCGGCTTGCGAATCGCCGCAGCGCTTCGACCTCGATGCGCGCATCCGCGGAAACGTTTTGGCCCGCCTTCGTCACGACGGTTCCGGCGACGCTGACCCGGCCTTCCATGATCAGGCTGCGCGCATGCGATCGAGTCACGCCTTGACGCAGCGCAACGGCCTCGTCGAGCCTTACGCGGTTAGAACGGCAGTTCGTCGCGAAGCTCGGAATCGGCAGCTGCGGCAGCGCCGGCCTTCGGCTCCGCCGCGGCCTCATCGATGTGCTCTTGCGCGGTCCGCAGCAGCGCCTCACACTGCCGCGCCAATACCTTTCCTTCTTTAAAAAGTTCGGTCGCTCGTTGCAGCTCGACCGTCCCACCCTCCAGCTCTTTGACGATCGCGTCAATGCGCGCGAGTTTCTCTTCGAATGTTTGCGGCAGGCGGGTCGTCATGGGTGGACCGTTTCAACGCGCGCGTCGAACGTTCCGCGGCTTAGGCGCGCAGCGACCACGTCGCCGGCGGCAAGGCGCCCCGCATCGCGAACCGCCTCCCCGTCCTTCGTGATGATCGCAAAACCGCGCGCCAGCGGGCGCGTAGGATCCTCGGCGTCGAGCGCGGCGCGCGTCAGCCCCAAACGGGCCGCATATCGGTCGAAGCGCCGCACCGCCCATCCATCCAACCGTCCATTCGCGCGCGCGAGCCCCACGCGCCACTGTGCGACGCGCGCACCCGGGCTAAGGCGCTCGAGACGCCGTTCCATACCGGCGACGTAATCGAAACGGCGCCGCACAAATCGTTCGACCGCACGATCGAGGTCGAGCCCGACATCGCGCGAGCGTTGGCTTTTCGTTGCAACGACCGAACCGTAACTGCGGCCCAGCGCGGCGCGCAAGATTTGCAGTCGTTCGATCGCGCGCCGCCACTCTTGCGCCAGCGCGACTGCGGCGGCCGTGGGCGTCGCTACGGCGAGATCGGCGACTTCGTCCGCGATATGTGTGTCCCGCAGGTGACCGACCGCGGTCACGACCGGGTGACGCGCCCGCAAAATCGCCCGCGCGACCGGCTCGAGGTTGAACGTCAGCCGATCGTCACTCGATCCGCCGCCGCGGGTGAGCACGATCACATCAACGTTCGCGCGCGACGCGCGGTCCATCGCCTCCGCGATTTCGATCTCGGCGCCCTTTCCTTGGACGCGCGACGGAAAGAACACGATCTCGACGTACGGCGCGTCGGCGCGGATGCGCCCTTCGAAATCGGCGCGCGCATCGTCGTTGCTCGTAACCAACGCGACGCGACGCGGAAACGCGGGGATGGGCCGTTTTCGCGAGCCGTCGAAGGCGCCTTCGGCGCGTAGACGCACGCGGAGCTCCTCGATCTCCGCTGCCAGCTTGCCTTCTCCGACGAGCGTAATCGAGATCGCGCGGAGCTGGTAGATCGCGCGCGTCGGTCGAATTTCGATGCTCCCCTCGGCCCTCACCGAAAGCCCCTCGCGCAACGCTGGAAAGCGGCGAGCCTCGCTGGCAAAAGAGAAACACCCGAGAATCGCCTCGCCTTCCTTGAGAACGAGGTTCAAGTTGCCGTCCTTCCAGCGCCGAATCTCGGTGATCTCACCAATGATCGCGATACGCTGGAATCGCGGATTCTGTGCGACCGCGCTCGAAAAGCGTCGTGAAAACTCGCCGACGGAGAGTTCGAGCATCTTCGTGCCGCGCAACAACCTACGGTTACTTCAACGGCACGGGAGTCGGCGACGTGGACGGTTCCGCCGATTCGGTCGGCGGCGGTTCCGGCGTCGGCTCGTCGAGCGGCGGCGTCGCGTCCGGCGGCGGCAGCGTCGGCTGCGGGAGCGCCGCGGCTGCAGCGGCCGCGCGCGTCGCCGACTCATTGGCCGTGTCGTACGCGTCCGCCGAGGTGCCGCACGACGATTCGGTACCCTTCAAATAATACTCAGTGCCTCGCCCGCAGCCGCTGACTTTCGCGACCTCATCCGCCGGAAACATAAAGTCACGCGGCGGCGTGTGGGCCAGCGCGTTCTTCATGAAGCGCGCCCAAATGCGCGCCGGAATGTTGCCGCCGTACGACTCGTTCATCGGAGTGTAATCGTCGTTGCCGATCCACACCGCGGCGACGAGATCGGGCGTGTAGCCGACGAACCATGCATCGCGAAAACTCGAGGTCGTTCCCGTCTTGCCGGCGGCGGGCCGTCCGATCACCGCGTTGGGATAGCCGGTGCCGTGCTGGATGACGTCCTCGAGCATGGAGGTCATGATGTACGCGGTTCCGGCACTCACCACGTCGGTGGCCTGCGCAAACCGGTTGTCGAGAACGACGCTGTTCAGCGAATCCTTCACCAAGCGAAACGGCGTCGGGTCCACGTGCAGCCCCTGATTCGCCAAGGTAGAATATCCGCTGGCCTGATCCAGCACCGTGACGCCCGACGATCCGAGCGCGAGGGAAAGATTGGCGTCGAGCGGCGAGCTGACGCCCATGCGATGCGCGTAGTCGATGATTCGATCCAAGCCGATGCGCTCGGCCAGCTTCACCGCAACAATGTTGCGCGACATGGTGAGCGCTTCGCGCAGGCTGATCGCGCCCATGTAGCTGTGATCGTCGTCTTCCGGCGACCATGTGGTTCCGTCGCCCATCGGATAGCTGACGGGCGAGTCGTCAATGACGCTGGATGCCGGCATGCCGGAATCGATCGCGGCCGTATAATCGTAGGCCTTGAACGACGACCCCGGCTGGCGATGCGCCTGCCAGGCTCGATTGAACTGATCGTGGAGCGAAAACGCGACGCCCCCGACCATTGCCAAGATCTCTCCGGTCGAGGGGCGCAGCGCAACCAGCGCGGCCTGATGCGCGCCGATGCCCTCGAGGATCGCTTGATTGACACCCCAACGCACTGCGTCTTGCGCCAGGTCCTGCAGGTGAGGGTCGAGCGTCGTGTCCACTTGCAGCCCGCCTTGCTCCACGGCACTCTTGCCGAACAGATGCTGCAGCTGCGCGATTGCGTACGTGGTGAAGTACGGATCGCGGTAGCCCTGAAGGCCCGGCAAACGCGCCGCGATCAGGCCGACGGGCTCGTCGTATGCGGCGTCCGCCTCGCTCCGCGTGATGTAGCCGCTGTCCGCCATGCGATCCAACACGTGACGCTGCCGCTCACGCGCGAGCGCAAAGTTGGCGAAAGGCGAGTAATCCGACGGCGCCGCCACGACGCCGGCCAGCATCGCGGCCTGCGCGAGCGTCAGTTTTCCGACGCCTCGGCCGAAGTAGGTGTGCGCCGCCGCGTCCACTCCGTAAGCACCGGCCCCGAGGTAGATGATGTTGAGATAGCGCTCGAGGATTTCGTCCTTCGTATAGTAGCGCTCGATTTCGATCGCAAGCAACGCCTCCTGCACCTTGCGCGCGATCGTGACCTGTTCGGTCAAGAAGAGGCGGCGCGCGAGCTGCTGAGTGATCGTCGAGGCGCCTTGCAGCTGTTGGTGCGTGAGGTCGGCATAGAGCGCGCGGATGATGCCGCCGAAGTCTACGCCGTGATGGTAGTAAAAGTTATGGTCCTCGTTCGCGATGAACGCATCCCGCACGACCGGCGGTATGCGCGAAATGGGCACCCATACGCGGTTCTCCTTATACACCGACGCGAGCAGCGTGCCGTCGCGCGCAAAGATGCGCGTCGTTGCCGCGGGCTGATAGTCGGCCATTCGGCTGATGTCGGGGAGGTTGCGGCCGTACGCGGCGACCATTCCCGCGATCGCCCCCAGCGCAAAGAGGCCGAGCAGCAGGATCGCGACCGCGACGCCGGTCCAGAACCGGCGCTGCGACGACTGCTTACGGCGCCGCATGTGCTATGGCGCTGAGCACGCCGTTGACGAACCGCCCCGAGTCTTCGGTCGAGAAGCGCTTCGCAAGCGCGACGGCTTCATTGATCGCCACCGCGGGGGGCGTTTCGGGGCGGCAACGCAGTTCGAAAGTGGCCATCTCGAGTAGGAGCCGGTCGATCGTCGGAAGGCGCTCGATCGTCCAACCCTCCAACAACGGCCCGACGATGCGGTCGGCTTGATCGGCGTATTCGAGCGTTCCGAGCGCCAGCTCCTCGACGAAGTCGCGCTGTTCCGTCTGCGTCTGCTCGCCGACGACTTCGGCGACGGCTTCTCGCGGCTCACGATCGCCGATCGCGACGGAATAGAGCACTTTGAGCGCCTGTTCGCGAGCCGCCCGCCGCCACGTCATTGCCGAGCCTGTCGCGCCGGCACCGGCTCGCGGACGAGCAACTCGATGTCGTACCGTCCGCGTTGGAATTCCGGTCGCGCCAAAACGTCGAGGCACAGCTCGATGGTCGTCGGAATGCCTTCGACCTGCGTCTCGCGGAGCGCCCGCTCCATTCGCGCCATGGCAATGTCACGCGTGTCGCCAAAGGCCACAATCTTCGCAACCATCGAATCGTAGTACGGTGGAATCGTCGCGCCGGCGTACAAGTGGGTGTCCACGCGGATTCCCGGGCCGCCCGGAAAGACTAGCTTCGTGACGGCGCCGGCTGCAGGGGCGAAGTTATTCTGGGGATCCTCGGCGTTGATGCGGCACTCGATCGCGTGGCCGCGAGCATGTAAGTCGCTTTGCGCGTAGCCGAGCGACTCGCCGGAAGCGATCCGGATCTGTTCTTTGACGAGATCGATGTTGTAGACCATCTCCGTCACCGGATGCTCCACCTGAATTCGGGTGTTCATCTCCATGAAGTACACGTCATCGCCGGCGACCAGGAACTCCAACGTTCCGGCGTTGCTATAACGGACGTGGCGCGAGAGGCGCAGGGCCATTTCATGGAGCTTCGCCCGCACGCCGGCCGCAAGGTTGGGCGCGGGCGTCTCTTCGATGACTTTCTGATGGGAGGGTTTCTGCACCGAGCAATCGCGTTCGCCGAGATGAACGATCGCGCCGTACTCGTCGCCGAGCACCTGCACTTCCACGTGGCGCGGCGCGACGATCAGTTTCTCGAGATAGACCCTGCCGTCTTTGAAGCTTGCCTCCGCCTCCGCAGTCGCGCCGGCATAGGCGCGCGCAAGATGCGAGTCGTCCGGCACCACGCGCATGCCGCGTCCGCCGCCGCCTGCGGTCGCCTTGAGCATGACGGGGTACCCGACCGTCGCGGCCGCAATTTCGGCTTCTTCGACCGAGGCGAGCACGTCGCTGCCCGGCGTCGTGGCCACCCCCGCATCGCGCGCCAACCGCTTCGCCGTCGCTTTGTCGCCCATCAACGCGATGACCGCGGGCTTGGGACCGATGAAGGTCAGGCCGTGATCGGTGCAGATTTCCGCGAATCGCGCGTTCTCCGCCAGAAAGCCATAGCCGGGATGAATTGCATCGCAGCGCGTCACCAGCGCCGTCGAGATGATGTTCGGAATGTTGAGATAGGAGCGCGTTGCGGCGCCGGGACCGACGCAGAACGCCTCGTCGGCCTGGCGGACGTGCATCGAATCGCGGTCGGCCTCGGAGAAGATCGCGACCGTGGATACGCCCAACTCCTGACACGCGCGATTGATCCTCAGCGCGATCTCGCCCCGATTGGCGATCAGTACCTTTCTAAAAACGTGCCTATCCTCGCGCGATCACAAAAAGCGGCTGGCCGTACTCAACCGCCGACCCGTCGGATGCTGCAATCGAGACGAGCTTCCCGCTGCCCATGGAATGCACGGGCGTACGAATACCGAGCGCCTCGATATATCCGATCTCGCGATCTGACTCGAAGACTTCTCCCTGGGCCGGCATCGGACGCGAGACGTGAAAGATTCCGACTAAGTCGGCTTTGATCGTGTCGAATCGGGCCGGTGCGCCGTCCGCCTTTCGATGCGAGCTGGGGCCGGCAAGCAATCGCGACGCGCGACGAAGTTCGATCTCGCCATCCGAACGCTCGACTTTCAGGCGCATGACGTCATCCTCGGCAAGTATGCCGGCCAATGCGTTGATCCACTGCGTGGGCGTCGCCTCGTCGGGCATAGCGGTTTCGCTTTCGACCGCCGCACTCTTCGCCCTGGCAACGCGACCGGAATCGAGTAGCTCGACGCTTGAAAGTTCGGAAGCGGGCAATGCATCGCGAAGCGCGGCGAAGCTGCGGTCGATCTCAGCGAGCGGAACGAGCACGAAGGCGCGCTCGCGCATTCGCGGATGCGGCAGCACGAGATCCGGCTCGTTGCACGACAGGCCGTCGTACAGCAATAGGTCGAGGTCGATCGAACGCGGCCCCCAATGATCGCCCCCCGGTCTCCGCCCCATCCGGCGCTCCACGTCCTTGAGCGCGTTGTGCAACTCCGCGGGCGACCGATCGGTGCGCAGCCGCGCAACGGCGTTGGCAAACCAGGGCTGATCGGTTCGACCCCACGGCTGCGTGCGGTAGATTGACGATACCGCGAGCACGGCACCGAGCTCGGCTAACTGCACGAGCGCCGCGTTGATCGTGGCGAGACGATTACCCAGATTGCTGCCGATGCCGACGTAGGCGTCGTGAAGCGGCACGCGTCAGGCTTCGAATCGAGGGTTGGCCCGCCGCAGCGTTACCGACGGCGTCGCGCCATCGAGGCGCGCGGGCTTGGCGATCGTGACCTCCGCGGCGGCGATGCGGCGGTCCTGAAAAATCGCCGCGAGCACATCGTCGGCCAAGCGTTCGAGCAACGCGTACGAAGTTGCGGCGACGACCTCGACGATCGTGTCGTGGAGCGCCGCGTAGTCAACCGTGTCGCGTAGATCGTCCGTCTGAGCCGCGCGCCGCAAATCCACGTCCGCGCTAATCTGAAGCTCGAGCGCACCGATCGTGGCCCGTTCGCTCGGCTCCGCGCCGTGGCGTCCGTAGGCGCGGACATCGCGAAGGCTTATCCGGTCCACGCGTGCGGTCTCCAGCCGCGCACGATAGCATCGGCGACGCGCACGGCATCGCGGGCGGCGGCAACGTCGTGAACTCGTACGATATCGATCCCGGACTGCACGGCCAACGCCGTCGTCGCGGCCGTTCCATAGGTCCGATCGCCGGCGTCGCGGCCGGTCAGCTTGCCGATCGTTGACTTACGCGACGCTCCGAGCATCGTCGGAAAACCCAGCGCCGTAACGCGCTGCAGCGACGCCAGCACGGCCAAGTTCTGATCCGCCGTCTTGCCGAAACCGATGCCGGGATCGAGAATCACGCGTTCTTGCGCGATCCCACGCGCGATCGCCCGTTGCGCGCAACCTTCCAGATACCGCAGCACCGCATCAACCACCGGTTCCGAGTACTCCGTGCCGACTTGATTGTGCATTGCGACGATCGCCATGCCCCTCTCCGCGGCGACTTCCAACAGCGCGTCCGGCGCTCCCCACACCGAGTTGAGAATCTCGGCGCCCGCGTCGTGGGCCGACGCTACGACCGACGGCTTGTACGAGTCGATCGAGAGCGGCGCCGCGGGCAGGCGCGCGTGCACAGCAGTCAGCACGGGCAGCACTCGCGCTCTCTCGGTGGACTCGGCGACCGGTTGATGTCCCGGCCGCGTCGACTCGCCGCCGAAATCCAACAGATCGGCGCCGTCGTTCCACTCTTCGACCGCGCGTTGTGTCGCCCGCGCAACGTCCACGAGGCCGTCGCCGGAGAACGAGTCGGGCGTTACGTTGACGATCCCCATCACGTACGTTCGGCTGCCCCACGCGAGTTGCGCGTGGCGAAGTCTCAGGCAACCGCGCTGTGGAGGCGCCACTGACGTAACTCCGCGACCACAAACGTCGAGCCGGTCACGACGATCGCGTCGTCGGCCGCCGCCATCCGGCGCGCAACGCGCAACGCTTCGGCGGCATCGGGGATCGCGCGCCCCCAGGTTCCGAGCGATTCCGCGATCGTTGCCAGCCGCGCCGGCGCAATCGGCGTGCGACCCGCGGTCGCAAACGACGTGAAGGTAAACGTGCCCGGAACGCGCGCAAGCGCTTCGATGATGCCCGCTGCGTCCTTCGTCTCGCCGATCGCGACGACGTAATGGATGCGCCGGCGCGGAAAGCTTTCACGCAGCGCGGCGACGAGCGCTTCGGCCTTCTCGACGTTATGTGCGATGTCGAAAACCAGCGGCGGACGTTCGGCGATCAGCTCCATTCGACCGGGCAGGCTCAGGCGCGAGAACGCCTCGATCGCGTTTCGCGGCTCCGGACGAAGCTGCGCCGGCAGCCGTTCCAGGATCGCGATGGCCGTCGCGACGTTCTTCCGTTGAAAGCCGCCCAATAACGGAAAGTCGAACGCATAGCGCGCGCGCGCCGTCGTTGCGATCACGCGCGCCGCTCGCGAGTCGGGCGATGGCGCCGTAACGACTTCGACGGCGTCGTCAACGTGGACGATCGGCGCGCCTACCTCGCCGGCGTGCCGCTCGATCACGCGTCGCGCGGCGCGGGGCACGGCGGCCAGCACCAGGGGAACGCCCCGCTTGGCGATCCCCGCCTTTTCGAACGCGATGGCCTCGAGCGTGTCCCCCAACACGTCCATATGATCGTAGCCGATCGACGTGATCGCAGCGACGGCCGGAGTCAGAACGTTCGTGCCGTCCAGCCGGCCGCCGAGTCCGACTTCGACAACGGCGACATCCACGCGCTCCCGCGCAAAGTGCGTGAGCGCCAGCGCCAGCAGCGTTTCGTAGTACGTCGGCCGCCCGTAGCGCGCCGCGGTCGCGTCGAGCGCCGGCATCATTTCGGCCAGCAACTCCGCGAAGCGCTGCGGCGCGACGGACACGCCATCGATCGCCGCCCGTTCCGTCATCGCATGCAGGTGCGGCTTTGTGTGCACTCCGGTGCGCTTACCGGCCGATGCGAGCGCCTGCGCCACCATCGTCACGGTCGAGCCCTTTCCGCTCGTCCCGCCGACGTGAATCGCCGGATACGCCCGCTGCGGATCGTCCAGCTCGCGCAGCAACGCTCGCATTCGGTCCAACTTGTAGGATGTGCGCGGCGAAGCGACTTCGCCGATCGTGTCCATCAGATAGGATTCCGCGTCGGCATACGTTGCGATCGTTCTCATTCGTGCTCGCCCCGTTCGTTCAACAGCTCGAGCGCGTGCGGCAAGGCGTCCAAGATCACGTCGAGCGACTCCGCGACCGCCTTGGGACTTCCAGGGAGATTGACGATCAGCGTGCGGTCGCGCACACCGGCGATCGCGCGCGAGAGCATCGCGGTTCGCGTGAAGGCCAGCGACTCGAATCGAATCGCTTCGACGATGCCCGGCACCTCGTAATCCACGACCGCCGCGGTGGCCTGCGGCGTGCGGTCGCGTGGCGACAGTCCGGTTCCGCCGCTGGTCAGCACCAAATCCGCTGCGCCGGAATCCGCGATTTCAATGAGCGCCGCCTGGAGCTCCGCCGGCTCGTCGGCGAGGACGCTTTCGCGGACGATCGAGTACGCGTCGCCGAGATGCTCCTTCATGACCGCGATGCAGCCGTCGGCGCGTTCGCCTGATGCCGCGCGATCCGAAAGGACGATCAACGCCACGCGAAAGCGCACTTATCGTCCTTTGGTCTTGCTCAAGAGCCGCACGTCGGCGATCGACGTGTTCCGGTCGATCGACTTGGTCATGTCGTAGATCGTCAGCGCCGCCAGCGCGGCCGCAATTATTGCCTCGAGCTCCACCCCGGTTCGCGCCGCCGTGCGAGCGGACGTCTCGATGCGAAGCGTCGCTTCATCGTGCCATGAAAACGCTACGTCTACCCCGGAGAGCTCGATCTGGTGCGCGAGAGGAATCAGCGTCGCGGTGCGCTTCGCCGCCATGATCGCGGCGATCTGCGCCGCGACCAGCGCGTCACCCTTCGGGAGCGTCGCCTGCCGCAACGCCTTCGCCGCGGCCGCACTCATCCGAACCAGCGCCTGCGCGCGCGCGGTTCTCGGCGTCACCTTCTTATGTGCGACGTCGACCATCGCGATCGTTCCATCCGGTGCGACGTGCGACGGCCTCACCGTGACGGCGCGCTTTGAAACCTTGCCCAAATCAAACAGAGCAGCGCGAGCACCCACAGGACGATGAGGTGGGTGATGTGGTGCGCGTGGCCTGCGCCCGATTCCGTGAACGCATTGATCTTGCCCATGCCGTAGAGAATGCCGAGCACGAAAAAGACGACTGCGAGAATTAAGGCGATGACTCTCATGTAATGACTCCTGTACGTGCTAAGTAAAGACAGATGGCTCCCACCAGGACGCAGTACCAGCCGAATGGGCGCAGGTCGTTCGAGCGGAAGTATCTCGTGAGAAACGCGACGGACAAATATGCGGCCACTCCGGCGGCGAAGCCCCCGACGATCGCCTGCACGAGCACGACGTGCGCGTTTGGCGCGAAGAGCTTCGGCGCCTCGAGCAGCGCGGCCGCCAAGATGACCGGCGTCGCGAGCAAGAACGAATAGTGCGCCGCCTCTTCGTGGTTTAGGCCGCAGAGCAATCCGGCAACCATCGAAATTCCCGAACGCGAGATTCCAGGCAAGAGCGCGAGCGACTGGGCAAACCCAACGAGCAGGCTTTGCGCGTACCCGAGCGACTCGATGCGCTTGCGCGCGGAGGCTTGTCGCCGGCGCAGCGCTTCGCCCGCGAACATCCCGACGCCGTTGATCAACAAGAAGAGCGCCGCGGGCGCCGGCGTCCCGAAGAGGCGCCGCACCGGTACTTCGAAGAGAAAGCCGAGAATGCCGACGGGAATCGTGGCGACGACCAGACGCCAGCCGAGCCGTTCGTTTCGGTCATCGCCCAACCGTCCTCGCACTAAGCTCGACGCGAGCGCTCGGCAAATATCGTACCACGTGCGCCGGTAGAAGATAATCAGCGCCACTGCGGTTCCGAGATGCAAGACTACGACGAACGCTAGGAACGAGGGATTGGCGCGATTGATGTTGTGCCAGCCCAGCAGCGCCGGCACTAGAATCGTATGGCCCAGGCTCGAGACCGGAAAGAGCTCGCTCACCCCCTGCAAGAACGCGAGCAGCAACGCCTGGAGAAAGGTCACGGCGCTGCGTTGGCTTAGGGTGTTTGCGCGGCCTGCCGCTCACCACGCGACGAACTTCACGCTGTACGAATACGTCGCGGCAACGGGCTTGCAGTCGTGCAGCGCCGGCGAGTATCGTGCATCGCGCGCCATTGCGACGGCCACGAGATCGAGCGATGAGTTTCCCGTGCTTTGCTGCACGCTCGCGCCCGCGACGCTGCCCGTAGGATCGACTTGGACGGAGATGACGGCGACGCCCGTCGTACCCTCGGCGCGCGTTTCCGGCGCGATTTCCGGCGGCGACGGCGAGCTAACGACGGCGGCGCCCCCGTTGGGACGATCGCATCTGGTCGCGGCAGCGGCGCTCGGCCGCGGCGTTGGAACGGGCGCCGCCGGCGGAGCGGTGGCGACGGCTGGGCGACCCACGCCGGCAGGGCCCCGGCCGGGAACTCTGCCCTTGGGCGGCGCGGAGGCCTGCGCACGCGGCGAGGGCGGCGGCGAAGGAAGCGGTCGAGGCGGCGGCGTCGGCGCCTTCGTTACCGCGATCGTTGCGGGACGGTGCTCGATCGAGACGACTTCCGATTCACTCGGGGGCCCCGGCGCGGCGGGATGCAGTATCACCGCAATAAACAGATGCACGAGCAGCGACAGTGCAAAGGCAGCGACCAGCAGACGGCGCGTGCGTCTCATCGTACATGGCGCGCCGCGACCGCGATCGGGTTAGTCGGGCTGGAAATCCGCGCGAAAGATATAGTTACCGGTCGTCGGCTGGCAGTTGATCAGCTTGGGTGAATAGGTCGACTGTCGCGCGGCGCGCAACGCGGCCTGATCGATCGCCATATTGCTGGAACTCTTGTAGACCTGTGCGCCGACGAGATTACCGCTGGGGCCAACGGTAACTTCTACCTCGACGGTCACGGCACCGAGGCCGAGATCGCGCGCCGACTCTGGATAATCGGGCTGCACAGGATTCGTCACGGTCGCTTCCACGTTCGGATTCGCGCAGGATGGCTTGGGCGTGCCGGGCGGAAGCGTGCTGGCGGGTTGCGGCGGCCCGGTTCCGACACCCTGCGGCGCGCCGTTCTCGGTGCCCGTCTTCGGCTGCACGACGGTACTTTCCGTCGAGCCACTCTTGGAGTTGCTCGACGTATGAACCAAGTTCACCTTGAGCTTAGGCTGAGGGAGCGATACTTTCTTCGGCGGCGGAGTCGAACGCGGATTGGGCGTCGGCGTGGGCGGCGGCGTTGGCGTTGGCGGCGGCGGCGTGGGCACGCGAACCCGCGTCTTCTTGGCCATCGTGACCTTCTCGACTTCTTGCTCTTCGTGGTGCTGCGCGAAGTTCGGGAGCACCGAGCCGAACGCTAAGTGGATGATGATCGAGATAACAAACGCCAAACCGATGAAGCTGCGGACCCGCTCCCCGGTCGTGAGGTAGGGCGATTTTCCCTTCGCCATTGCTTACTGAGAGATGCCTCCGGGCGTGCCTTGCACGTGGTTGGCGAGGCCAAAATCTGTGAGGTTCACCGACTTTGCCGCATCCATCAGCTGCAGGATTACGCCGTAGCTCGTCCTCGGATTCGCTTTGATGATGACGCTCTTGAACCGGTGGTCCGTGGCGTCTTGCAGTTGCGCGAACGCGCCCTTGGCGTCGGCGATCGTGACCGTGTTGGAGCCGATCTGGATGTGGTCGTGCTCGTCAATGATCACAACGATCTGCGACGGCTGAACTTTCTCTTTGTTGTAGGCGTCCGGCAGCTTCGGCTCCTTAGTGACCGACGCCAAGATGATGAAGATGATGAGGAGCACCAGCAGCACGTCCGTAAAGGGCGTGATGTTGATGGTCGACATTACCTCATCTTCGCCTCCACCAGTCGAAACGGCCACGGCTCTAACCTCCTAGGATGTGACGAAGCCGACGTCTTCCAAGCCGGCTTGCTTGGCGGCGTCTAAGATCCGAATGATCACTCCGTACGGCGCCTTCGCATCGGCGATGATGGCAACGTGGTGACGCGGCTTCTTCTTGGACGCGTCGTACATGACGCGGTAGACGCCGACGTCGTCGGTCTTGGTGCCGTCCACGAAGATCACGCCCTTGTTATTGACGTCAACTTCGATGTCGTTCTTGTTCTTGTTTTCAGTCGAGCTGTTGGGGTTCTTGTTCGGCAGTTCTTTCTCGAAGCCGGGCGGAGCCACCAGAGCGGCCAGGATCATGAAGATGATCAAAAGCACCAACAGCACGTCGGTAAACGGCGTGATGTTGATCTCCGCCATTACCTCCTGCTCTTGTTGTGCCGAAAGCAGTCCCATGCGTGCGACTCCGCGCCGTTACTTGCCGGCTCGCCCCGTCGGCTGGTAAAGCTCCGTCGGAATCGGCGCGCCGGTGTTGTGGAAGTGCAGCATCTCGGCGAGCTGGTTGGCGGCGACGATCATCTCCTGGTTGTAATTCTTGATGCGCGACTTGAAGAAGTTGAAGAAGACCACGGCGATGACCGCGATGATCAAGCCGGTCGCCGTGGTGATCAAGGCTTCCGAAACGCCCGCGGCGACGACGGCCGGCGTGGAGTTGCCCTTCAAGGCGATGTCTTGGAAGGCGCGGATGATGCCCAAGACCGTCCCAAAGAGGCCGACGAACGGAGCGATGACGGCGATCGTGCCGATGATGGCCAGGTTCCGCTCCAGCGAGTTAAGGTGCTCCATCAGCGCAATCGAGAGGGCGTCGGTGATGTCGGCGCGGTTCTTTTCGCCGCGGCGAAGGCCGAACTCCAAGATGCGCGGGAGCATTCCGCGATTCTTCTTGCAGATGTCGATGGCGCCGTCGAGATCGTCGGCGGCTACCCTGGCGCCGATCTGGCGCAGCAAGCCCTTCGTATCGGAGTGCTGCAACTGGAAAAAGACCAGTCGTTCGATCACGACCGCGAGACCGACGATGGAAATGAGCAACAGCAGCCACATGTCCCAGCCGCCCTGCTGCATGAGCCCCCAAAAACCGGCAAACATGCTCTAGAACACCTCCACAAACGTATGTTCCGTGGCGACCCCCGCCCCGTGAGCCCGCGACATTGGCCTACCCTCGGAAAAAGTCCTGGTAACGCTAGCGGCCACCGCCGGACGGTCCGGACGGTCCCGCGTTGAGATATTTCTTCTCGAATGACTCCACTTGCAACGAGAGCGCTTCGTTGCCTTCGGCCTTCGCTTGCTGGTCGGCCTTATCAAGTGACTGCTGCGCCTTTTTCTTGGTGGCATCGTCGTGACTTCCCGCCCACTGACCGGTGAACGCCACGCCCTCCGCAAAGTTCGCGAGCGCGTCGTTCGGTTTGAGCGCGAGCGCCTTGTCCGCGTACGTTTGCATGCGCTTGTAGTCGGGCTTGTCCATCTTTGTAACTAACAACGCGGCTTCGGTGTACGCCGTGACGGTGACGTCGGGATCTGAGCCCGCGGCTGCCTCGTCGTAGTCTTTGAACGCCTCGTCGAAGTTCTTCGCGTTCCCGGCTGCCCGCGCTCTGACCAGTAGACCGTTGCCGATCACGCGTCCCGGCAGGGTGCTGCTCGGATCGAGCCGCTTGAGCTCCGCGGCGATCTCTTGCGCGTCTTGCGTGTCGTTGGATCCCATGTAGGACGTCATCAACCACGTGTCAATGCTGACCTTGGCGCTGTTGGGACTCTTCGGATCGGCGAAGACGGCGGTCCGAACCTCCTTAAGCGTTGCGATGGCATCGGCGTATTGCTTGTTCGCGGCTTGGGCGACGCCGAGCGCGTACTTGGAATCGCTGCTCGGATTGATCGCCATCGCCTTTTGCGCCAGCGCGAGCGACTCGGTCGGGTTCTGCTGGGCCATCTTGACGGCCTGAACTGCTAGGCTTTCGGCTTGATTTCGGTTTGCCGGCGTCGCGCCGCCGCCCGTGCCGGCGGTGCCTTCTCCTTCCGGAGGCGTGTTGACGACGGAGCGTCCGTTGAAGCGGAGCCTGAAGTCGTAAAACGACGTTACCGGCGTGGATCCGCGATGCGCCGGCCGGTAACTCGACGTCTGCGCGATCTCCATGGCCGCCGCGTTGTCGCCGGAATTCGTGGACTTGATGACCTTGATCGCCTTGTGCGAGCCGTCGGCGTTCACTTGAACCTGTACCGTAACCGTGCCGCTGCCGGCGATCGACTTGCTCGTCGTGCCCTGGTGCAGCAACTTCGCCGGCACGAACTCGCTCGAGTATTGCGCGAGGGCGGGAACCGCAGTCAGCGTCAGGGCCGCGGCCGCGGCGGCAGCGAGTGCTCGAAGAGATGAAACCATTGCGTTACCTCGGGGGTGCGGAGAAGAAATCACTTGCTACGCGACACTTTCGCTTCCGGCCTGCGGTGACGCTCCAGCGCGGCGTGCTCGGCTGCGGTAACCTC
>JAFAXS010000087.1 GCA_019240755.1 Vulcanimicrobiota bacterium | reverse complement strand
GATTCCTCCGGCGATTGCGCCGGGAGTGGTGTACGGGCAGTCGGTCAGCCCGCCGTAAAGGTCAATAAAGCCAAACTTAAGGTGTAAGCACCATGCGAAAGCGCGCAGCGCCGCTCATCATGCGCTCGAAGGCTTCCTGTGCCCGTTCCAGCGGCATCGTTTCGATTATCGCGCGCACGCCAGTCTGAACGCTGAATCGCATCGTATCTTCTGAATCGGCGCAGGTCCCCGAGGGCCAAGCCTTAATGGAATGCCGCGCGCCGATCATCGCCGCCGTGTCAACGGGCAGCGGTTCCGGCGATGCGCCGACGACCAGCAGTTGCCCATCGACAGCAAGCCCGTTGAGCACGGGTTCCATCGCCGCTGCGGCCGTGATCGTCGAGAGAACCAGCCGCGCACCGCCCAATTTCTGCAGCTGCGCGGCGGGGTCGCCGTCGAGGCTGTCGACGTAGTCGGTAGCGCCCAAGGATCGCGCGAATTGCTCTTTGTCGCGCCCACGCGCGATCGCGACCGTGCGGAAGCCCATTTTCGATGCGTACTGAACGGCTAGATGGCCGAGGCCGCCGATTCCCAAAATAGCCACGAGGTCGCCGGCGCGCGCGCCGCTGTTTCGCAACGAATTGAAGGTCGTAATCCCAGCGCACATAAGTGGCGCAGCTTCGACTGCCTTTAGCTCGGCAGGGATACGCGCTAAAGCTACAGCCGGGGCGAGGGTGTATTGCGCGTATCCGCCGTCGTACGCGAATCCCGGTATTCTTAGGTTGCGGCATGTGATGAAGTCGCCGCGGCGGCAGCGGTCGCACGTCCCGTCGTGGCCGCCATGCCAGCCGACGCCAACACGTTCTCCAATGTGCCATCCGCTCGTTTCCGCGCCGAGTGCATCGATCGTACCGGCGATCTCATGCCCCGGAACGCGTGGAAACGAAATGCCGGGCCAGGCGTTGTGTACGGCGAGGGCGTCGCTATGACAGACGCCGCATGCCTCGACCTTGATGCGCACGTGCGCGGTGGGGGGCTCCGGAAGTGCAACGTCTCGCAACTCGAGGCGTGCATCGCTTGCCGACGGCACGACCACGGCCCGCATCGTTTTGGTGCTCATGATGCCCCTTTCCCATTAGCCTACGCAGCTTCGGCTGCCACCCCAGCAGTTCCCAAGTTTTGGTGAAATTTTCGATTTGGGTGAAACGACTCCGACGCCGCCCTCCTTATGGTCGCTTTAGGAATCTGAAATAGAAGGCGGCGAAGACCAAGACCATTCCGATATTGACAATCAGCCGTTCCCAAAAGTGCTTCCTGAAGAAAAGGACACGTACTGCAATGATCACGAGTACTAACAACGCTACGTAAAGCGTTTGGCCTAGCAAGCGGATCACGACCGCTAGAAAATGGCCAACGTGAACGAAACGATCGCATCGCTGTTGCGATCGGCGGTCCAAAATCGCTCGCCGTCAAAGGCGACGCTACGCGGTTCAAACGGAAACGATTGCAGCGTCTCGATCGATGACGCGGGGCCTTCGACACCGAGCCGCTGGAGCTGACCGTCCACCCAGTCTTCGTCAACAGTCGCCAAATAGAACGCGCGGTCAACGATCGTTATACCGACAGGGCGCCTTTCGAGCTGCACTTCGCGCACCGGCGCACCGCGCGAGAGCGCCGAGCCTTACGCCCGGCGGCGGCGTTGGACGGCCCTAACTGCCAGAACGATCGATACGATGCCGGCGAGCGCAATCGCCGGCACGATCGCTCGCAATGCCGTCACGCGCTCTTCGATGCGAGCGCACTCGGCGAAATGTCCGACGAGAAACGTTTGCGAGCACCATTGCGCGCGCCACCAGCGCGTGCCCCACGGTCCGGCGTGTTGTACATCGCTCGGCGCCCGACCGTTGGCCTGTGCGCCCCAGGCCAGCCTCACGGAAGGTGACGTCTTGATACGCGCATGCAACTCCGTTAAAGAACCGTCGTCAAACCGTGAGATTGCCCACGTTGCAGCAAAGCCGCGCTGCGCGACCCATTGCTGATTCGACTCCTTAAAAGTGGTTGTGTCGATGTCGTCTAGGCCGGTGCTCGACACGTGCATGGCGTAGAAAGCCGGGTTGTTCTCGAAAATGGGTGAGAGCGAGCCGAGTATCACCACGGGTACCGTGCCGGCGAGGCGGAAGTCGAACCGGTGCGTATGCCCGGCTATCCCGAATGCGATACGGCTGGAATTTGTCGCGAGGATGTTTACCAGCATTCCGTTGTAGGGCGCCCGTAAGAACGGCCAGGCGAGAAATCCGTGGGCGTACTGAGTTGAAAAGGCGTCGAATCCAGGCGGAATATGCATCATTACGACAGCGCGCGTCCCGCTTGGCAAACGGCGTAAAACGCGCTGCAACCACGCGAGCTCTTTAGCGGCGCCGTCGCCCGCGCTGCCGCAATTTCCCCGATACTGCTGCGAAAACAGCAGCGAGTTGACGACCGCGAGGCGTAAACCGTGCATCGGCAGTCCCGCCGTATAGTGGCCGTCGCGCGAAAACGACGCGGCGAAGTCGGGCGCCGCACGGTCCCGATTCACCAGCGGTTCCCAGATCCGCGCGACGCCCTTCAGATAGGCGCTGCCGTTGGTGGTTCGATAGTCGCCGCACGGTGCATCGTTATTACCCAGCGCTATCGCGAAGTGTGCTCGCGGAAACGCATGACCAAAAGCCGTCGCGATCCGCAGCATCGTCGCAATGCCCGCCTCGTCGGCGCTCGTGCCCCCGCCGCGCTCGCGCACGTGCTGCGCGAAATGGTGTTCGAAGAAATCCCCGGGAAGCAAAACGAGCGACGGATTGGGAACCGCGCGCTTCATAGCGGCAAGCGCCGATTCAAAGAGCGCAATGTTGGAATCGAAGCGATAGCTGCTCGCACGGCTCGACCGGTCGTACGGATCCAGGTGGATATCGCTGACCGCCAGCCAAATTTGATCCCGCGGATGAATCGCGGCCGCCATCGCTCCGCTGCGAGAAACGATCAGTGCGCCAAACGTTGAAAGGACGATGCTCGCGCGCAAAAACCGCCGCAATCTGCGCCCTGCGGGGCGATCGCAATCCATCGGCTCGATGTTAGCTCGCCGGGCCCGATAGCCTTGCAGCTAAAGGATCGCTCGACGGTCCAACAGCCGCGCTCATTGCTCAACGGCGCGGTGCTGTCGACTGCACCGCATTTGCTCGACCGTTACGACTTAGTGCAAGTGGTGTTTCCGGTCGTCTTCCAGGCGCCGCCGCTCTTGGTTTCGTTCAGGTCCGTGAAACGGCCGGGATAGAGTACATAGGTGTCGCGCTCCTGCGCGGTCGTTCCTGAAGCGGCGTTATAATACGTGCCGGTCCAAGTCGTTTTCTTGCCGCTCTGCATGGTAGATTCGAAGCTGTAGCTGCCATCGGCGAAAGCCACCGGATTCCACCATGTTTTGGTCTTGCCCGAATACGAGATATAGCCAAACTGATCGAAGCCTTGCCCCTTCCCGCGGAAGTAGAGCGACGCCCCGACAGAACTTGGGCCGACCGTGAGCGTCGTTGTGCTGGGACCGCTCACGCTCGACGCCATAGAGTTCTTGCAAGTCCAGGTCCCGATCCAGTAGTCCCAGCCGTGTGGCCCGACGCCGTATTGAGAACTGCCCATAGCCGACTGTGCACCAGCGACGCAGGGCGAGAGCAACAATGACGCAAGTGCGCCAAGCGAAAGAAGCCTCTTCATATATTCGTGCCTCCAAAGATGTAGCAAGATAAGGCTTGCGTTAGGCGGCAGCCTGTGGGTCGCCTCCGCGCATCTATGCGCGTGGCCGCCTACAGCGGCGATTACAGTTCGAGTTGCCGCTCGTAGTCGGCAGCGTCGAAATGACCGCAGGACTCCGCAATGAGATCGTCGTCGCCAAGCCGCCATTCCTCAAATCCGCTGATTCGTATGGGTTTTCCGCTGCCACCGGGCCCGGTATTGGTGCCGGTCAGCGTCCATTTATAGATCAGTTTGCCGTCGTACTCCTCGACGCCGTCCATTGCAACGCTGAGATCCGGGAAGGCGTCCATAAAGCTTCGCGCCGCTTCTGCGATCGCGGCGCGTCCACGCGACGGTTCGCCATCGTTGATGGTCAGCGAGCCGTCCGCTGAAAAGAACAATGCGACTGCTGCAGGGTCCCGACCGCACCACGCCGCCGTGTAGCGCTCGGCAAACGCTTTTATGTTCATCGTTTCCTATTGGGCTTCACTGAGTCCATGGGATTCGCGCTGCTCCCTATTGTCACATTTTGTCACAGACGGGTCGATTTTTCCGGTGTTACCGTTGCGAAGTCCAGGGCTTGCAGGACTCGGCGGCTATCCCGGGACATCGTCTAGAGGCACTTAAAGGAAGACTCTACATGCGGCACGCCCATAACCGGCAAAGGATGCGATTGTTCCCTCCGGGGATCTTGGTCTTAGCGCTCACAGTCGCGCCGGTGGCGTCGGGCGCACAGGCACCTCCAACCTCACCCCCGCCCTCTTTTTCACAAGAGATTCTCGACGCGCACAATAAATATAGAGCAGCCGTTGGCGTTCCGCCGCTCGTATGGTCCGACGACCTCGCAGCCGCAGCTCAGGCGTGGGCGAACTCACTTAGCTCAAACTTGCAATTTGCGCACGACCCCAATGCCCAAGGTCAAGGCGAAAACATCTGGATGGGCACGACGGGCGCCTTTTCGCTCACGCAAATGGTCGACTCTTGGGGCCAAGAACAACAGAATTTTCAGAACGGCACGTTTCCGAGCGTGAGTACGACCGGCAACTGGTCCGATGTCGCTCACTATTCGCAAATGGTTTGGCGGAACACGACGAGCGTGGGATGCGCGGGTGTAGCCGGGTCCGACGGCAACTATCGGCTCGTTTGCCGTTATAGTCCTCAAGGAAACATCGTCGGCCAGCAAGTCTTTTAGCGTGTACCTAATGCCAATCGGCGTGTGCGCGGAACGCCGGTTCGGATTCGGTGCCTGTACGGCGCTCGGCTACGCGTTCGGCTAGCCACTGCGCCCTCTCAAACATCCGCGGCTTCTGAGTCTTCTCGCGATCACGCTTCGCAAGTGGCTTGATCCGCGTCCGCCAAAGCGTAATCATTCCACCCATGAGCTCTTCGACG
>JAFAXS010000024.1 GCA_019240755.1 Vulcanimicrobiota bacterium | reverse complement strand
GCAGGCCTCCTGGGCCGCGTCTTGGGCGAGGTCTCGATCGCGCAAGATGACGTGCGCTACCCGGTACGCGTCGGGCCACGCCTGCGCGATTAGCGCCTCGAGCGCGTCGCCGCCGCCCCGTGCCTGCTCGATCGCTTCGGCATCCACGTACAAAAAGACGGTCGTGACCCTGAGATTGTTGGCGGCCGCGCGGACTCTTCCGGGGCCGGAGTCAAGCAACTTCTCTGAAGCGCTCGAGCGAAGCCAGCCGTTCGAGCGCTTCGCGGTAGGCCTGGCCCGAGAGCGCGTTGCTCGCCCAGCTCAACCACGGGGAGCGAACTCGGCCGCGATAGCGGCGCGCCAGCAACCACGCCGCGATCGCGACGCCGGCGCCGAACGCGGCGTTTGCCGCAATGTAGGCGGGTCCCAGCAGAGCGATCGCGTCTCCACCCGCCAGCGAGACGAGCACGACGAGCAACGGCGCCCACGCCAGCGGCGCCAGCGCCAGGACGGTCGCGGTGAGTTTCGCGCGGCGCGCGCGAATCGTTTCGATCGAAGCCTGTAACGGAAGCAGGGGCGTTTCGTAGTCAATGCCCTTCAGCGCAACGGCGAGGCCGATCAGCGCGACGTTGAGCGCGATCAGCGCGACGCCGAGTATTCCGGCGCTCACCACGTCGGCCGGCCGGTGCGCGTGGTCCGCCGCGAAGGAGCCGAGCGCGATCACGACGACGTAGTTGCCCGCAATCTCGAGTAGCGTCCGGCGCCGTTCGCCGTCCAGCGCAGTCTGCATTCCTCGCCGCAGCGAATGGCGCGCCAGCGCGCGTTCGACGGCGGCTTGCGTCGCGGCGTCGGGTTGAAGCGAAGCCCACGCTTCGCGCAAATCATCGCGTTCCATCGGTTTTCTCTCCCATCATTATGCGTAGGCGCGCGCGTATGCGCGACAGTTTCGTCGCCGTGTTCGTTGCTGTGATCCCAACGGTGTCGGCGATCTCGGCCTGGCTATAGCCGTCCAGTTGCAAGAGCATCAGTGCCTTGTCCAGCGGATCGAGTTCGTCAATGCATTCGAGCAGCGTCGCAACGCGCGGATCCACGGCGCCCGCATCGGCGACGCCGGCCGCCTCATCGAGCTCGGCAAAGCGCCAGTCGTGGCGGCCTTCGCGACGAAAGAACGAGATGGCGACGTTGAGCGCGATCCGGTACATCCAGCTTGAGAACGTCCGGGAAGGATCGTAGCGCGAGTACGACTTCCAAAGCGCGATCGTCATCTCTTGAATCAGATCAGGGCGATCTGCCCGCGAAGGGCAGTACGCGCGCGCGACCTTGTGCAGGATTGCCGCGTGCCGGCGCAGCGCCTCCGTGAATGCCGCCGAGTCGGTTTGGACGCTCACATCCCGTGATTCGCGCCGGAGCGCTCGAAAATCACAGGCCTACAGAAACGGTTCGGGATCGACGTCCTGCAACTGTTTTCATGCGGTGCTCGATTAGGTGGTGACAACCGCAACTCATTGAGGAGGAAGCGTGGCACAACGATGGGTCGTACCCGGAAGCGAACGCGCGCATTTGCCCGGGACGCGGGTGCTCGGCGACGCGGACCCGAGCGAGTCCGCGAGCGTTACCCTGATTCTGCGCTCCAAGGCCCCGCAACCGCCGACGGAGGTTGGGCTTTCACGCCAAGCCTTTGCGGATCGCTACGGTGCCGACGACGCGGACGTGAGCAAAGTCGCAGCGTTTGCGCGAGAGCACGGCCTCCGCGTCGTGGAGAGCAGCATCGGCCGCCGCAGCGTGACGCTCGAAGGAAGCGTGGCGCAGTTGAACGTCGCCTTCGGCGTCAGCTTAAAGCGCTGTCAGGCCGGCGACGTCATCTATCGCGGACGAGAGGGCGGCATCACGCTGCCGTCCGATCTCAGCGGCGTCGTGGAAGCCGTGCTCGGCTTGGACGACCGTCCGCAAGCCGCGCCGCGCGTGCGAATCGCAGCGCAGGCGGCGGTGTCGTTCACGCCGCCGCAAATCGCGCAGCTGTACGATTTTCCCGGCGGCCTCGACGGCAGCGGTCAATGTGTCGGCATCATCGAGCTCGGCGGCGGGTTCAGCCAATCAGACTTCGCGACGTATCTTTCCGGGCTCGGCATCGCCGCGCAGACCGTAACGGTCGTTTCGGTTGACGGCGCGTCGAACTCGCCGGGCCAAGACCAAAATGCCGACGTCGAGGTGATGCTCGATGCCGAAATCGTCGGCGCCGTTGCCCCGGGAGCCCGCATTGCTATTTATTTTGCGCCCAACACCGACCAGGGCTTCGTTGACGCGGTTACGACGGCCATTCACGACGCGAAGAATGCGCCCTCGATCGTCTCGATCAGCTGGGGCGCGGCGGAGTCGAATTGGACGCAGCAAGGACGCGACGCGCTCAACGGCGCGATCGCGGCGGCAGAGGCGCTCGCGGTCACGGTGTGCGCCGCGTCGGGCGACGGCGGCTCGAGCGACGGCGTGAGCGACGGCGCCTCGCACGCCGACTTTCCCGCGTCGAGCCCCTACGTGCTCGGGTGCGGCGGCACGACGCTCTTGGCTTCAGGCGGAACGATCGGATCCGAAGTCGCGTGGAGCGATTCGGGCGGCGGCGTCAGTTCGATTTTTGCGCTGCCTTCATGGCAGTCCGGCGCGAACGTGCCCGCTCCGCCTGCGAATACGCCGGGCGGACGCGGCGTTCCCGACGTTTCCGGCGACGCGGATCCCAACAGCGGCTATCAACTTCGCGTGGACGGCTCGGCGCTGGTCGCGGGCGGAACGAGCGCCGTTGCCCCGTTGTGGGCGGCGCTGATTGCGCTGATGAATCAAAAGCGCGGCACCAACCTCGGCTTTCTCAACGCAAAAATTTATGCGCTGCCCGGTTATCCTAACAATCCCGGTCCGTTGCACGACATCACGTCCGGCAGCAACGGCGCGTACTCGGCCGCCGCCGGCTGGGATCCGTGCACGGGTTTGGGGACGCCTGACGGCGGCCGTCTCGTACAAGCGCTTTTACCGTTGGGCTAAAGGCGCGCTCGTCGAGTTGTGTAAGCGTCGAAGAACTGCTCTGTGAGGAGGACGATCGACGATGAGCTCAACGATCCTGCCGGCCGGCACCGAACTTCGCGACTTCCTGACGCTCCCGTACTCGGAGCTCGAGGAGATGAATCTTCGCGCGAAGGCGCAGCGCCAAGAGCGCGTTCCGCTGCGCGCGCTGCAAGAAGAACGTTTGAACTACCTTGCGGCCGAGCCGCGCATCAAGGCCTTGACGGTGCTCTTCAGCGATCTCGAGGGGCGCCTCCACATGCTGGATTACGACAAGAAGTTCTTGTTACGCTCGCACGATAACCTCACGTTCGATGGATCGTCCATTCGCGGCTTTACTCCGCAGCGCGAGAGCGATTTGCGTCTATCGCTCGACTGGAGCGCGTTTTATTGGGCGCCGGCCGACATCTTCGGCGCCGGCAAAGTGCTCGTCTTCGGCGACGTGCTCGACCGCGACGGCAAGCCGTTCGCGGGCGACATTCGCGGCTCGCTCAAGAAATACGCCAACGACTGCTACGCGAAGGAAGGCTACGCGCTCAACGCCGCCAACGAAATCGAAGGCTTCCTCTTCCAGGGCCTCGACGCCGAGCGGCGCTTTCACGAGACCGCCAAGTTCGAGTACGTCAACACGGGCGGCTACTATCACTCGCTTCCGGGCGACCCGCTGCGCAACTTTATCGACACGGTGGCCGAGGTGCAGCGCGCGATGGGCTTCCAAAATGAAAAGGATCATCCGGAGGTCGCGCCCTCGCAGTTCGAGATCAACTACAATTACGGCGAGGTCGTCGCCGCGGCGGACCAAATCCAGCTCTACAAGCTGATCTGCCGGCAAGTCGCCACGAAGCTGGGGATGACCGCAAGCTTCCTCCCGAAGCCGGTGGTGGGCGTCAATGGCAGCGGCATGCACACCAACGTCTCGGTCAGCAAGAACGGACGAAATCTATTCTGGGATCCGAAGGGCGACGAGCAGCTGAGCGCCTTCGGTTGGAAGTTCGTCGATCGCATTCTGACGCACGGCATGGATCTTTGCCTCATGCTGAACTCGAGCGTCAACGCCTATCGCCGCCTCGACCCGCACTTCGAGGCTCCGAATCAATTGAAAGCGTCGCCGATTGATCGCGGCGCGATGATTCGCGTGCCGATCGGCAACCAGCGCAGCATGCGCGTCGAGGTGCGCTCCGTTGCGCCCGACGCAAACCCATACATGGTGATGCTCGCCGTATTCAAGACGGGTCTCGACGGAACGACGAGCAACCTGAAGAACCTGCGTCAAGCGGAACGCTTTCTGCCCGACAATATCTACGACGCGCTGTCGGCATTCCGCACCTCCGAGTGGACGGGCAAGCTGCTCGGCGACGACGTGCGCCGGCGCTACGCCGATCTCAAACAGGCTAGCGCCGATCGCTGCCCGCGCCTACTGGGCACCTTCGTGAAGCCGCAAGAGGTGCAGTATCACCACGAGGTCTACAACCAATATTTGTGGAGTCTGTTTTAGGCGCTCGGCGTTCGCATCGCACCCAAAATGGTGGTGTGCTTAGCGCTTAGGAATCGTGTGCCTTGCGAATCTCTTCCAGAGGTATTGCGATAACCGCGCCCGAGTCGCTGCCGATAATCAGCGTTTGACCGACGACGATCGGTGAGCCGACGTTGAACGGCGTGTGCATCGACTTATCGCCGATCACTCTGCCGGTTTTAGCATCGAGCGCCCACAAGTAACCGCCGAGATCGCCGAAATAGATCGTTGCGCCGACGGCGACGATGCCGCCTTTGACGGCACCGCGGGTTTGGTGTTCCCACGCGAGCATACCGGTCGTTGCGTCGATCGCGTGCATCCATGGAGCGACGGAACTGCCGAGATAGAGTAGGCCGCCCGCGAGCATGGGAATCGCGGCCTCGTTGCGGATCGGCAGTTCTCCCGCTTCGAGCGCGATATCCCACACCGGTGCGCCGCTCGCGAGATCGAGCGCGTAGACGCGCTCGACGGTCACGTGACCGACGACCGTTGAAGCATCGGGATAGACGGGGGAAACGTAATCGCAGAAGACCTTGCGGCCGTCAGTGACTTGCGGACAATCCCCGATGCCCGAAGCGCCGCGGGAAAAAGAGCTGCGCCAAACCAGCGCGCCATCGTCCGCGCGCAAGCGCCAAACGTCGTTCGTGCCGACGCCGGCGGTAACGAAATCGCCCCCGCCGACCGGCAGAATCGCCGACATCGAAGCCATCGAGCCGATCCAGCGCGCATAGCGCTTCGTCCCCGTCATGGGATCCAGCGCATTGATCCATCCTGCGCCGTCGTGATGCACCAGCACGCCGTTGATGATCGCCGGAGTCGGCATCGCCGAACCCGCAACGGCTGTCTGCCAGCGAATTCGTCCACTCGCGCGATCGACGGCGAGCAACGCACTCGGACCTTCTCCGACCATAACCGGCTGGGACGGCGATGAGGTGCGGCTCGTGGGATCGCCTTCTCCGACGATGACGACGTCGTTGTACAAGAGCGGCGCACTCATCAAGGGATTCACCACGTGCGTCTTCCACAGCGTTTGACCGCTGTCGAGATCCAGCGCATAGAGCCATCCGCTGTTGTTGCCCACGAACATCACGCCGTCGCCAACCGTCGGACTCGCCGAAATCTGACCGCCGGTCTCGGTGCGCCACGATGCGCGAAGTTCGCCCGGAACGACGACGTTATTTCCAGACCCTAAGCGAAACTGCGTCCAAGTCGCGAGCGCGATGAGCAAGGTTGCGACGGGCCGCTCGAACAGCGCGGTCACGCTCTACCTCTACTGCCTACAATGCGATTTCCATGCCGTCATAGGCGATTTCAACGCCGCGCTCCCGTACCGATGCGTATTCGACCGAGGATGGATCCAGCATCGGGTTCGAGTTATTGAGATGTGTAAAGATCGTGCGGGCCCGAACGCCGCGCAAGCGTTCCAATGTCCCGTCGGGGCCGCCCACCGCGCTATGGCCGAGCAGTCGCGTAGATTTTGCCGCCAATCCGAGCGTGATGAGTTCGTCGTCGCTGTAAAACGAACCATCGAGGAAAGCCAACTCGGCGCGCTCGATTGCGGCGCGCAGCACGTCATCGACGGCGGCGAAAACGGGTGCGAAGAGAAGGCGTCGATCCGTTCCGCGCTCGAAAATTTCATATGCGACGACCGCTCCTCGCGCGCTGCGACGGCCATTGTAGCCCGGAGTCGTTCCCACGACCGGAATGGTGCGAACGATAAGGCGATTCCCGACGAGATCGTCGGGATCGTGCGGTTCGCTCGTCGCATCGAGCGGACACTCCAACCAACGGTGCGGTGGCCGGCCAAACGGTGCGAAGCTTGGTTGAGCGAGAGCGATGGCGCGAACGAGCGCGCTCGACCGCAAAAGAAAATGATGGGTACCGTGTTGGCGCAGTACCGACAAGCCACCGAGATGATCGACGTTGGCGTCCGTGAAGAGCATGCCCGCAATCGGCGTCCCGCGAAGTCGAGGCGCTTGCAACGGTGCAAACGCTTCGATTTGGTGCGCGATGTCGGGCGAGCAGTTCAACAGCAGCCATCGTTTTCCGTCGGTACTCAGCGCGACGCTCGACTGCGTTCGGCGCGGCGCGCGGCCGCCTCGTGCCGCCACACAATTCACGCACGCGCAATTCCATTGCGGGACGCCGCCGCCGGCGGCCGACCCCAAAACCCGGACGATCATGCGCGGCGGGGAATCGGTTCGTCTTTTCCCTGCGGGTCGCGTAAGGCGACGATGCTTGCATGATCGGGGCTCAGCGAACAGACCGGATCGGTTGCTCCCGCGTTGCCGGTGAGCAGGAATGCCTGACAACGGCACCCGCCCCAATCGAGCTCACGCCGGGGGCACGATCGGCACGGCTCCGACATCCACGCCGTGCCGCGGTAGCGCGAAAAGGAGTCGGAATCGCGCCAAATCTCTGCCAGCCCGCGACCGCGGACATTCTCGAACTGCAACGTCGTAATCGTCGCTGCGGCCGGGCACGGAAAGACGTACCCGTTCGGCGCCACCGTGATGAATTGGCGGCCCCACCCGTTCATGCACGGTTTCGGAAACTCGTCGAAATAGTCGGGGAAAACGTAGGAGATCTCCATCCTCCCGCGCAGCCGCTCGCGAGCCGCCGCGACGATTCGTTCGCCATGTTCAACTTGTCGCCGCGTCGGGATGAGGGCGCCGCGATTTCGGTAGGCCCAGCCGTAGAACTGCGTGTTCGCGAGCTCGAGACGTGTGATGCGCAGCGTCTCGGCGAGTGCGATCACCCCTTCGATCGCGTCGTGATTAAAGCGATGCAGGACACAGTTGACGGTAAGCGCGACGTTGCGGTCGCGCACGCGCTCGATCGCCGTCAGCTTGCGATCGTGAACGGCAGCGCCGGCGATATGGTCGGCCATTTCGGCTTGCGGCGCTTGAATGCTGATCTGGATATGGTTGAGTCCACTTTCGATTAATCGATCGAGCAACGCGTCGCCGAGGAACGTGCCTTGCGTGATTAGATTTGTGTATAACCCGCTCCGGGATGCCGCCGCAACGATCGAGGGAAGATCGCGTCGCAGCGTTGGTTCGCCGCCGGAAAAATGCGCTTGAACGACGCCCAGATCCGCCGCCTGTTGCAGTACGGTGCTCCATTGCTCCGTGGAGAGCTCGTCGCGGTATTCGTCGAGCGCCACGGGATTGTAGCAATAAGCACACTGCAGGTTGCAGCGATATGTGAGCTCACACAACAATGACAGCGGTCGCGGCGGATTCATCGCAGGATGATGAAGCCTCTGGCGTTCAAACGCTCCAGCAAATCGGTGACGTCCAACTGCGCCCGCTCGCGCGATACTTCGAAGCGCGCAACGATAGCCGCGACGATATCGTCGAGGCTGCGGCTGCCGTCGACGAGGTCGAGCGCGGCGGCAGCCGCCTGGTTGAGCTCGAGCGCGCCTTCCGGCACGAGCAACATCGCGCTGCCATCACCTTCGTGACGAAGTTTAACGCCCTTGGCGTATTGTGGCCGCGTATCGACATTCATTTGACGAGCCCGCAGGCCAGCGCCGTGGCATCCAAAATCGACCACAGCACGTCGCACTTAAAGCGAAGCGCGGCGATGCAGCGCTGCTCGACCTCCGGCGTTGCGGCCTCGTGCAGAACCCATTCCAGCGCCAGTTCGGCGTCGCGCTTGGCGCGTGGGATGCGACGCTCGAAATAGGCTAAGCCGCCGGGGTCGATCCAGGGATATTTTTCAAGGATCGCTGCCACGCGTTGCTGCATCACCGGCGGCCCAAAGAGTTCGGTGAGCGATGAAGCGACCGCCTCGATCCAGGGCTTGGTACGCGCGAACGTCACGTACGCGTCCACGGCAAATCTCGTTCCAGGAGCGACGCTGTGTTCGGAGCGCACGTGATCAGCGGCGAGGCCGACGGCGTGCGCGAGTGAAAGCCATGCCTCGGTTGCGCCGCGGTCACTCCCCGGCGCTCCATCGTGTTCGACGATGCGGCCCATCCAAGCGCGGCGGTGCGAAGGCGTAGGCAGATTCGCGAGTATCGCCGCGTCCTTTACCGGAATCTGTTTCTGGTAGTAATAGCGATTCGCAACCCATGCCTGAACGGCCGCACGGTCGAGGTCGCCGGCAACGAGCCTTTGATGGAAGGGATGTTTATCGTGATAGCGCTCCGCGCCGACAGCGAAGAGACGTTCGACGAAATCGGGGCTGGGCGTCGCGCGTTACAACTTCGGCGTATGGATCGGCCTGGTAAGATAAGCCGTCACCTCGGCGCCCAGCGGATGCTCTTGGAAATCGGGGCGCTCCCAGCGTAAATGCGGCTGCTTCATAACTGCTCCCATCAAAAAGTACGGTGGCTCCTATACGGTATTATAGCGTTCCGCACGCGCCCTTGGCTACGGACCTCCGGCCCATCCGTCTGAGACACTAGCGAGCGGGCGAACGGCCGGGTGCGCCAGCCTTCTTCGCATGGCCTCGCTGGGGATTCTGATCCGGTCTGCGAGGCGCAAGAACGCGAGCACTTTCACGTGCCACCACGTCATGTCGATCTCGAACCAGCGCAGCCCGTGGCGCGCCGAAAACGGGAACGCGTGATGATTGTTATGCCAGCCCTCGCCGAACGAGACCATGGCGACCCACCAGCAGTTCGTCGAGCGATCGCCGGTGCGATACGTTCGGTAGCCCAGCATGTGCGACGCGCTGTTGACGAGCCACGTGGAGTGATAGCTTGCCACCAGCCGAACGAAGATTCCCCAGATCACCCACGACCATCCGCCAATGGAGAAAAACGCCACGGCCAGCGACAACTGCAGCGGCACGCTCAGATACTGTAGCGCGCGGTAAAACCGATCGGCGTAGAGGTCGGGTGCGTACCGCAGAATTTCGGCCTGCGTCGGCATTGCGATATTGTTGCGATAGAGCCAGTCCATATGCGCCCACTTGAAGCCGCGCCGAATGCTGTGCGGGTCGCCTTCGTCGTCGGCGTGCGCGTGATGCTTGCGGTGAATGGCGACCCAGCGAATCGGATCGCCTTGCAGCGCCAGCGTGCCGAAGATCGCAAAGAGATACTCGAGCGGCTTGCGCAGGCGCAGGCTGCGATGCGTCAGCACGCGATGGTAGCAGAGCGTCACGCCGAGCGCGCCGGTGCAGTACGACGCGATCGCCGCGGCGATGAGGGCCGAGGGGTGAAAGAAGGCTGGAATCAATGCCGCCAGGGCTCCAACGTGGATCACGCCGAGCCCGATTCCCGTGCCGTATCGCGGCCACCGATCCATCGCCGCAGCGTTTTGCACGGCGAATCGAAAGAGCCTGCAGAAGGGCGTGGCCGGGCGTCCTCCCGAAATGAGTCGCTGCAATCCGGCCACCGCAGTTTTCTACGGGCCGGTGGTGGTGCGAGTTTCGTATCACCTGGCTAGGGTCCGCGCCGGAGTCGGCCGGGCCGTCAACCACCTAGTCGAAAGGACACCATGGCAACTAAAGTCAAGCGCGCCGTCAAAGAGCGGCGCACCAAGCGCAAGCCGTGCAACTTCTGCATCGACCGCGCGATCGCGGTGAGCTACCGCGACGTCCCGCGTCTCAAGAAGTACGTCTCGGAGCGCGGGAAGATCGTTCCCCGGCGCATTTCGGGGAACTGCGCAAAGCACCAGCGCATGTTGACGACCGCGGTAAAACGCGCGCGCCTCATCGCGTTCCTGCCGTTCGTCTCCGAGTAAGCCGTGCGCCTGGTTCTTCTTGCCGACGTTAAGTCGCTCGGGAAACGAGGCGACCTCGTTGAGGTCGCCGACGGCTACGCGCGAAACTACCTGCTTCCGCGGAAGCTAGCGGGCGAGGCGGACAAAGGCGCGATGGCCAAGCTCGACGCCCAAGCGAAGGCGCGCGACCGCCGCGAGGCGCAGGAAATGGCCGACGCCCAAGTACTGGCGTCGCGGCTCGAAACGGCGAAGATCGCGGTCAAGGCCAAGGCGGGCGGCAACGGCAAGCTGTTCGGCGCCGTGACGAACTCCGACATCGCCGCCGCAATCGCGAGCGAACTTTCCGTCGAGATTGACAAGCACAAGATCGAGCTGCCGGCGCAAATCAAGGCGCTGGGCTCGTATCCCGTCGAGATCCGGCTGCACCGCAACCTCGTCGCCAAGGCGACGGTGCAGGTGCAAGCCGCCTAGCCCTTCGACTTCGCTTTAGGATAAACTACGTCGACAGACCGGATGCAGCAACCGTACACGACGCGATTCCGCCGCAAGTTCGGCGCGCAAGACGAGCTGAGCCGGTACGTCAGCGCGCTCTACGAGATGCTCGCGTCGGTCCTGGGCCAAGACAAACTCGTGCTGCGCGCCGGCAAGGTCAACGCGCTGAAGATGATGCGCTCGCAAAATCTTCCCGACCGGCTCTGCGCGCTGCAGCGGCTCGTGCTCGAGGACCCCACGCTGGAGCGCGTCACGACGCGCGCGCAGCAGCGCAAAGTGCTGGCCGAAATCGAGGAGACGATGGCCGACGTGATGGCGCAGCGCAGCGCACAAGATGCGATCGAGCGCCGCGTCAACGAGAAAATGACCGAGCGCCATCAGGAGTACGTCAAGGACCTCAAGCTCGAGGCGCTACGCGAGACGAGCGGTCCCGAGACGCCGGCGTCGCAAGCCAAACTCGAAGAGCTGCAGGCGTTGTCGCAGCGCCGGCTCGCCGCTTCGGCCCTGCAGCAACTGCGCCCTCAGACGCTGCGCGACGTCATCGGGCAGGAGGGCGCGGTGCGCGCGCTGCTCGCCAAGATCAGCTCGCCGTATCCGCAACACACGATTCTCTATGGGCCTCCCGGCGTCGGAAAGACGACGGTGGCGCGGCTCGTGCTCGAAGTTGCGAAGTCGCGACCCTACACGCCGTTTGCGAAGGACGCGCCCTTCGTCGAGGCGAGCGGAACGACGCTGCGCTGGGATCCGCGCGAAACGATCAATCCGCTCCTAGGTAGCGTTCACGATCCGATCTATCAGGGCAGCCGCCGCGAGTTTGCCGATGCCGGCGTCCCCGAGCCGAAGCTGGGAATGGTGACGCGCGCGCACGGGGGCGTGCTCTTCATCGACGAGATCGGCGAGATGGATGCGTCGCTCCAATCGCGTTTGCTCAAAGTGCTGGAAGACAAACGCGTGACGTTCGAATCGTCGTACTACGACGACAGCGCGCCGAACGTGCCCGAGTACATCAAGCGGCTCTTTCGCGAAGGCGCGCCGGCCGATTTTATCTTGATCGGCGCGACGACGCGCGAACCCGACGACATCGATCCGGCAATTCGCTCGCGGTGCGCGGAGATTTTCTTCGCGCCCCTTACCGCGCATCAAATCGTCTCCATCGTCAGCGGCGCGACGAAGCGGCTTGGGGCTAAAGCGGCGCGCGGCGTGGCGCAGCTGATCGCTTCGTACACGATCGAAGGTCGCAAAGCTGTGCAGGTTCTCGCCGACGCGTACGGCCAGGCGCTCTACCGGCTCTATCCTGGCCGTCAGGCCGAAGTCGCGAAGAATCCGACGATCGTCGAAGACGACGTGCACGCCGTGGTGCGCGCGAGCCGCCTCGTGCCGCACACGTTGGTGAAAGGACGCGCGACGCGCGAAATCGGCAAGAGCTTCGGCTTGGGCGTGCTGCACCACCTAGGCAGCATCATCGAGATCGAAGCGGTCGCCTTTCCGGCGGCGCAAAGCGGTAAGGGAACGATCCGCTTCAACGATACGGCGGGCACGATGGCCAAGGACTCCGTGTTCAACGCGACGAGCGTGCTGCGAGCCATCACCGGAAAGGACGTCGCCGATCTCGATCTGCACATCAACGTCGTCGGCGGCGGAAATATCGACGGCCCGTCGGCCGGACTGGCGATCTTCCTGGCGCTCTACTCGTCGGTGACGAAGACGCCGTTGCCGCAAGACCTCGCGGTCACGGGCGAGCTTTCGATACAGGGAAAGATTCGCGCGGTGGGCGGCGTCGTGGAAAAGCTCTACGCCGCGCGGCAGGCCGGCATGCGCCGCGTCATGCTGCCGAAGGAGAACGTTCGCGAAGTTGACGCAAAGCTTGCGGGCCTGGAGGTCGTTGCGGTGAACAGCGTCGAGCACGTCCTGCGAAGTCTGCCCAACAAGCGGCGCCGCCGCTGAACAGAGTGCCACCACGTGTGGCACACTATCCCCGTAAATTCGAAGCTATGCACAGCCCGTTCACAAGGCGTCCACCGCGGCTGCGCCGCATGGCAGCACGCGCATGAGCGCACAACCGCTGCCGGCCACGATCGATCGCATTCCGCCGAACAACCTCGAAGCGGAGATGGCCGTGATCGGTTCGATTCTCGTGGATCGCGAGATGCTCGCGGCCGTGGGCGAAATCGTCCGGCCGAGCGATTTCTACGCGCACGTTCACGAGGCAATTTACTCCGTCTTGCTCGAGCTCTACGAACGCGGCGAGCCGCTCGACAAGATCACGGTCGCGGAAGAGTTGCGGCGGCGCGGCGTGCTCGAGCGCGTCGGCGGCCTGCCCTACATCGGCGGACTGATGGATACGGTGCAGAGCGCGGCGTCGGCACGCTACTACGCGACCATCGTACGCGAGAAGTCCGTGCTGCGATCGCTGATTCACGCGGGCACCGAAGTGAGTCGCCTCGGGTACGAAGGAGAAGAAGACGTCGCGGCGTCGCTCGACCGTGCCGAGCAGCTGATCTATACGATCGGGGAGCGCCGCGGCATCACGGAGTTCATGCCTGTGAGCCGGCTGATGAAAGACGCGTTCGATCACATCGACCGGCTGTTCCACATGCGAGGCGACCGCACCGGGCTGACGTCGGGCTTCCGCGACATTGATGCGATGACCACGGGCTTCCAACCCGGGAACTTCGTGATCATCGCCGCGCGGCCGGGCATGGGCAAGAGTTCGTTCGCGCTGAACATGGCGGTGGCTGCGGCGCGCCTGGAATCGGAGCCGATCGCGTTCTTCTCGCTCGAGATGTCGAACAACGAGCTGATACAGCGCCTCATCTGCGCCGAGGCGCGCATCTCCATGAACGACATGCGCCGCGGCAACATCAAGCAGCATCAGTGGGAAGAAATTTCCCGCGCGATGGGGCTGCTCAACGAACTGCCGCTCTACCTCGACGACCTCGGGGCGCTCACCGTCAGCGACGTGCGCAGTCGCTGCCGCCGCCTGAAGTCCATGGGCGGGCTCGGCGCCATCTTCATCGATTACCTGCAGCTCGTTCGCCCCGGCGTATTGGCGCGCAACACCAATCGTAACGAGGAGCTCTCCGAGATATGCCGGTCGCTCAAGATGACCGCGAAAGATCTCAACGTGCCGATCGTTGCGCTCGCGCAGCTCAACCGCGGCGTCGAGATCCGCAGCGAGAAACGCCCGATGCTTGCAGACTTGAGAGACAGCGGTTCGTTGGAGCAAGAAGCCGACGTCGTGGCGTTTCTCTATCGCGACGGTTACTACAATCCCGAGACCAACGAGCCCGATCTTACCGAATTCATTATCGCCAAGCACCGCAACGGACCGACGGGTACCGTAAAGCTGCGGTTCCAACGCGAGTTCACGCTCTTCTTACCCCACGGCGACGAATCGCACTTCCCGTCCGCGTAGCGTAGCGGCCTAGAAGGCCTCAGCCGCTTCATAGTTAACCATGGTTTACGTTAACCATGGCTAACGCTGCATCGCGCGAACTGCTTACCGTCGGGACCGACCGCTCGGCAATTCGGGCGCGCGAGGACTACGTGAAGGCGATCTACCAGCTCGGCGGCGGGGCGCCCGTTCGCGGCGCGCAGGTGGCACGCTACCTTAGCGTCAGCCGCGTCTCGGTGAGCAAGGCGAAGCGCCTGCTGGAGTCGCAAGGCTTGATCGAAGCCCAAGCCTCGTCGTCTGCGCCGATACAGCTCACTGCGCGCGGGCGCAAGCTCGCCGTAGCGATGGTGCGCCGCCACCGCATTCTCGAAACCTTTCTCCACGAGTCGCTGCGCGTTCCGCTCGAGCGCGTCCATTCGGAGGCCGAGCGTATCGAGCACGTGATCTCCGACGACGTCGCGCTCCGGATCGCGGCGATGCTCGGACATCCGCGACGCGATCCGCACGGGCATCCGATTCCCTACGGCGACGCGCCTACGCGAGTGAAGCCCCTGCCGTCGCTGGCCGGAGTTAGCGCCGGCGAGAAGGCGCGCGTGCTCAGCCTCGACGATCGCGACGATCGTGCGGTGGCATCGCTCGCCCGCGACGGAATTTTGCCGGGCAGCACCATCAGAGTGGAACGGAACGATGGCGGCGGGGTGCGCGTTCGGGTCGGCAAGCGCGCCTTCGTGCTCTCACCGAAGCTCGCGGAGCTCGTGCGCGTTGAGCGATAGCTACGGCATCGGCGTCAGCAGCCCGCGAGTCGTCGCCGCAGCGCGGGACGTGTTAGCGGGGCGCCGCCGAGGATGGCGCGCGCTCTTGCCGTTTACGGGCCCGGCATTCGTTGCATCGGTCGCCTACATGGATCCGGGAAACTTTGCGACCAACATCCAGGGCGGCGCGGCGTACGGTTATCGCCTGCTCTGGGTCGTGGTGTTGGCAAACCTAACGGCGATGCTCTTTCAAGGGCTGTCGGCGAAGCTCGGCATCGCGACGGGGAAGAATCTAGCGGAGCTCTCTCGCGAGCACGCGCCTCGGCCGGTGGCGTACGCGATGTGGATCGTCAGCGAGTTCGGCGCGATGGCGACGGATCTGGCGGAATTTCTCGGCGCGATTATTGCGCTCTACCTGCTCTTTCACATTCCGATGCTCGTCGGCGCGGTCATCACCGGCATCCTTACCTACATCATTTTGGCGCTGCATCGATTTGGCTTCCGCACGATGGAGAGCGCGATCGGCTCGCTCGTCGGCGTGATCGCGATCTGCTACGTCGTCGAAACGGTGTTGGCGCGGCCGAACTGGGGCCAAGTTTTCTACCATTCGGTCGTGCCGTGGCTCGGCGGTTCGCCGAGCGTCTTACTCGCCGTCGGCATTGTCGGCGCGACCGTGATGCCCCACGCGATCTACCTTCACTCCGCGCTCACGCAAGACCGCGTCGTCGCCGAATCGAGCCTCGAGGTCAGGCGGATCGTGCGCTTCTCGTACCTCGACGTGATTGTCGCGCTCAGCATCGCGGGGCTGGTGAACCTGGCGATGATGTTTATGTCGGCGGCCGTCTTTCATTCGACGGGTCATGCCGCCGTTGCCGACATCAGCACCGCGTACCGCACGCTCGAGCCGCTGCTCGGCAACTTGGCCGCGCTGGTTTTTCTCGTCTCGTTGATGGCCTCGGGAATTTCGAGCTCCGTCGTCGGAACGATGGCGGGACAAGTCATCATGCAGAGCTTCGTCGGCTTCACGGTGCCGATCTGGGTGCGCCGATTGATCACGATGCTGCCGGCGATGATCGTGGCGGCCATCGGCCTGAATGTGACGCAGACCCTGATCGTCAGTCAGGTTGCGCTGAGCTTCGTCTTACCGGTGCCGATCGTTGCCTTGGTCTGGCTGACGTCGCGCCGGGAGACTATGGGAACGTTGGTTAACCGCCGCGCGGTGACGCTGCTGGCGATCGCCGCGGCCCTCGCAATCCTCACGTTGAACGGGATTCTGATTTGGACGTCGCTCCATCCGGCGTAGGCACGCCGATGGTCTGTTCGAGGTACGCCCGCGAGAGCGTCACGTAGACGTCGGACGAGACGTCGATCCACGCGGCCGCCTCGCCTTCGAGCGCTTTCTTTACCGTAGCGGGCGCGCCGGCGGCGACGACCCGGGCGGGGATTGCGCTGCGCTCTCCCACCACGCTGCCCGCGGCGATCAGCGCGCCTTCGCCGATGCGGCAGCCGTTGAGCAGCGTCGCGTTGCTGCCGATCAGCGCCTTCGGTTCGATCGTGCAATCTTCCATGACGGCGCAATGTCCGACCGTGACGTCGTCGCCGACGATCGTCTCGCCGCGCTCGCTCACGTGCACGACGGCGTTGTCTTGGACCGACGTGCGGGCTCCGATGCGGATCGGCCCGTTGTCGCCGCGCAGCACGGCGCCGAACCAGACGCTCGACTCAGGGCCCACTTCGACGTCGCCGATGAGCACGGCCGTCGGGGCGATGAATGCCGTCGGCGCGATCTTCGGCTGCTTTCCGCGATATTCGATGATCATGCGCGATGCTTCGGAACGTGCCGGCGCGAACCTGGCCCGCATGCATCGTCACCGCACGCCCTTGCGCGGCGTCAAAGCGACGCCGCGGCCGAAGCCGGACGATCCGAACTATTCGGAGATCAACTACTCGTATGCCGGCCAAACGGGCCGAATCCACGAAGTCGTCGAGATCGATGGGCGGCAGCTTGCTAAGATCGGCTTTGACGATCGCAAAATCGTCTACTATATGCTCGACGACGTGGACCTCGACGACTCGGGCGACCGTCGGACTTTCCACGACGATGCTTGAAGGGCCGCTGCGCACGCCGTGGAAGCGGACCGCGGTGCCGACGTAGCTCAACGGTAGAGCAATCGCTTCGTAAGCGATAGGTTATCGGTTCAAATCCGATCGTCGGCTTTGACTTCAAAGGAACAACGATGAAGTGGTTGCGCTTAGGGTTGGCGGCGGTCGGCGTGGCGTTCGCCGTTCAGAACTTAATTCGTAGAATTCGCGCGCTCTCCGAAGAAGAGTAATTCGCGCCGTCAGGCCTCGACGTAAACGTCGTCGCCTTCGACCGTCACCTCGAAGGTGAGGAGCGGAACGACCGCCGGTAGCGTAACCACGTCGCCGGTCTTCACGTCGAACGTCGCTCCATGGCGCGGGCAAACGATGCATTCGCCCTCGAGCGTTCCTTGCTCCAGCGGACCGCCATCGTGCGTGCAAACGTCTTCGATCGCGTAGATCTTCCCGTCCACGTTGCACAGCAGCACGTGCAGTGAGTCGGCGACGACTTGCCGCGTCGTGCCCGGCGCGATATCGGAAAGCTTGGCGACTCGATGTTTCGCGGTCACTGCATCGGGGGGAGACGCACCGTTACCGGCGGCTCCCGAAACGAAAACGCGCACGACTGACTGACGTTCGCTTCCACCACCGTGCAGCGCCACTCGTACCGTCCGGGCTGCAGCGGCAACGGTCCGATGTTGATTGCAAGCGGCGAGTCCAGCGGCGTACCCGGCGTCATTCCCGGAGGGCGGCCTACCTCGAGATCTGCCTGTATGAGCATCGGCTGCGGCGCTTCGGGCCCGGGAAGCAGCACCGGACGGCCGTCGCTGTCGAGCAGCTCGATGCGCAGGTGGTGCTTGCGATTCGCGGCCTCCCAGGGAACTTCGAATTTGATCGCGATCGCGGATGGCGTCGGCATGGGTCCCGTCGCGGACCACCCACCGCCCAAGATGTAGAGCTTTCCCTCAACGGCTTGTGCGCTGTCGGCAAGCAACATGATGATCTTCCAAGCGCTGGGCGGTGATTCCATGGCCTCAGCGTGATTGGGGGCCGCGGCGCAGTGCGCCTTCTCGCGTTTGTCCCGGGAGAGGCCGTGTATTTGCCGAATCGAGCGACCTTCCGCAAAGGAGGCGCGATCGATGCCGACCATTCCCTGGGTTTCCGATTACAACGCGGCGCTCGAGCAGGCGAAGTCCGACCGCAAATTCGTTTTTCTCGACGTGTTCAACCCCGGTTGAGGGGGATGCCAAGCGCTGGATACCGTGACGTATTCACAGACACCCGTCGTCGAGACTATTCTCTCCCACGGCGTCCCCGTTCAGTTCGACAATTCGAAATCTGAAAACAACAAGTTTCTGCGCGACATTCATCACATCTGGACGCCGGACATCCGGATACTGAATCATGACGGATTCGAGCTCTATCGCTGGGACGGCTTCTTGCCGCCGCCGGAGTTCATGGCGCGAACGCTGTGCGGTTATGGCATGGCCTACTTGCGGCTCAAGCGCTTCGATCAGGCGGAAGCGATCTATGGCGACGTGCTGCGCCGCTTTTCCACGACGTACGCGGCGCCGGAAGCGCAATACTATCTCGGCGTCGCGCGATACCGTCGCGATCCGGATAGCGACGAGCTATTGACCCAGTGGGCCGCTCTCCGCTCGCGCTATCCGGCCAGCGAGTATCGCGTCAAGCAGTCATTTAAAGAGCTGCCGGAGTGAGGTTACGCTTGTAAGACCGCCTCGACGTTGAGCTCGATGCGAACTTCGTCGCCGACGACGACCCCGCCGGTCTCGAGCGCCGCGTTCCAGGTGAGCCCGTAATCCTTGCGATTGATCGTGGTGTGCGCGCTGTATCCGACGCGCACGCCGCCCCACGGATCCCTCGTGCGCCCCTCGAAGCTGCCCGCGAGCGAAACGTCGCGCGTGACGCCGCGGATCGTTAGCTTGCCTTCGATCGTAAACGCATCGGGGCCGCCGGCGATGCGCGTGCTCTCGAATGCCAACTCCGGATACTTCTCGACGTCGAAAAAGTCGGCCGAACGCAGGTGCGCGTCGCGCTGCTCCTCACGGGTATCGATCGAGCCGGCCTCGATGTGAGCGGCCACGGCGAGCGGCAGGTCGCTGTCGGGCGCAAGCTCGACTTCCCCGGTGAAGGCGGTGAAGCGGCCTCGGACTCGGGTGATCATCAGGTGACGGACGACGAACTCGACCGTCGTGTGCGCCGGATCGAGCGCGTAGACGGCCTTCTCTTGAACGTGGCTGGTCATGGGTTTCCTATTCTCCTTTAGTTGCGCTTGGCGCCATAGTGTGATAATCTTCTACTAGTAACTTTTACATACTAGCATTCACCCTTCAAGTACGCACTCGAAAGTAGCCTAGGAACCTCATGGAAACCATGCAGCTGCCGCCGCTCCCGGTCGATGCCGACGTCTACAACCAGGCGCAGTGCCCCTCGCGGTTGATCCTCGACCGGATCGCCGACAAGTGGACGACGCTCATCATCGGCATACTCTCGCAAGCCGAGCATCGCCGCTTCAACGAGTTGCGCCGCATGATCGGCGGCATCTCGCAGAAGATGCTGACGCAAACGCTGCGCGATCTCGAGCGCGACGGCTTGGTGAAGCGAACGATCTATCCGGAGATTCCCCCCCGCGTCGAGTACCAGCTCACGCGGCTCGGCCGAACGCTCTGCGGTCCCCTCGCGTCGCTCACTCAGTGGGCGCACGATCACATGGAAGAAGTCAAAGGCGCGCAGGCGGCGTTCGATGCCGCCGTACGTGCGTGAAGCCTTAGCCTACTCGTCGAAGTTAAGGAGGCGTGGGCCGGGCCCTTCGGTAGCGAGTTTGTCGTTTGCGTTGCGAAGCCAGCATTTGTTCAAAGAGAGACAGCCGCAGCCGATGCACTGCCCAAGCTGATCGCGCAGCGCGGTCAGCCGCGCGATCCGGTCGTCGAGACTGCCTTTCCAACGCCGCGACAGCGCGGCCCAACTCTTCGCCGAGACCGCGCGGTCGGCGGGCAGCGTGTCGAGCACGTCGCGGATCTCCGACAACGGAATGCCCGCGCGCTGGCCGATCTTAATGACCGCGATGCGCCGCAGCTCCGGACGTGCAAAGCGCCGCTGATTGCCATCACTTCGAAGGCTACGGATTAGGCCTTTCGACTCCCAAAAGTGAATCGTTGAAACGGGCAGCCCGCTGCGTTGGGCGACCTCGCCGACCGTAAGATATTCCATTGCGCTTGACCTCAACTATACTTGAGGTTGTAGACTCGTTCCACTATGAAATGGTTTCAAGAGGGACACGTCGCGATCGTGACCGGCGGCTCGCGCGGCCTCGGGTACGCCCTGACGCGCGAGTTATTGGCGAAGGGGTTGACGGTCATCGCCGACGGCCGCGACCCCGTCGCGCTCGATCGGGCAGCGCGCTCGATCCGCAGCGAAGCCCCGGCCGTTGGTCCGCGGCTCATCGCAATCCCGGGCGACGTCGCCGATCGCGACCATGCGCACGCGCTGATCGCGGCGGCGCAGCGCGTCGGGCGCCTCGACCTTTTAATTAACAACGCATCCACCCTCGGCGCGACGCCGTTGCGCGCGGTCGCTGATCTCGACCGCAAAACGCTCTCGTCGCTATTCGACGTGAATGTCTTCGCGCCGATTCATCTCATCGCACACGCGCTCGAGCTGATGCACCGGTCGGAGATCAGCACGGTCGTAAACGTGACGTCGGACGCGGGCGTCGAGGCGTATCCGGCGTGGGGTGGATACGGTGCGACGAAGGCCGCGCTCGAGCTCGTCTCGCGCGTGCTGGCGGCTGAGCTCCAGGGAACGTCAACGCGAGTTTTGCTCTTCGATCCCGGCGACATGGACACGGCAATGCATCGCGACGCGATCCCCGACGCCGATCCGTCCGAGCTGCGCGACCCGACAGATTCTGCGCGAGCCTTGCTTCGCGCGATCGCCGAGATGAAGCAGCAATTGGAACGCGCACGCGCCGCGGAGCTCACGCCGGCATGACGGTTGCGCCGGCATTCGCGCGCGGTTTGATCGAGGCGACGGAGCCGCCGGAATATCGCGGCGTTCCCCGCGACGGCGTGCGGATGCTCGTCACGGATCGCCGCTCGCGGTCGCACTCACATATGCATTTTGACGACTTGCCGCAGGTGTTGCAGCCCGGCGACCTGCTCGTAGTGAACGACTCGGCGACGCTACCGGCCGCGATCGTCGCACGGCGCCATGACGCAACTACCGTTGCCTTGCACGTCAGCACCAAAATAGACGAGCGGTTGTGGATCGTCGAACCACGCGATCCGGTCGTCGCGGGCGAAACGCTCGCGCTTCGCAACCGCGGCACGGCCGTGATGATCGCGCCGGTGGACTCGCACCGCGCGCGCCTGTGGTACGTGGCCTTTGAGCTGCGCGTGCCGATGTACGCATACCTCGCAGATTACGGAAAGCCGATCGCTTACGGGTACGTCGCTGCGCGCTTTCCGCTCTCGGCGTATCAAACGCTGTTCGCTCGCGAGATCGGTTCGTCCGAAATGCCGTCGGCCGCGCGCCCCTTCACGAAGGGGGTCGTCACCCTGCTGAAAAGGCGCGGCGTCCAAATCGCGACCGTTACGCTGCATTGCGGGGTGGCCAGCTTCGAAGCTCCGGAACTCCCCGGCACGGAGCGCTTCATCGTCGGTCGCGCGGCTGCGGAAGCGGTGAACGCGGCGCGCCGGGAAGCGAGGCGCGTGGTCGCGGTCGGCACGACCGTCGTTCGCGCGCTGGAAAGCGCGGCGACGAACGACGGCGTGGTCCCCGCTGCGGGCTGGACGGATCTTTTCATTGACGACCGCCACGAGCTCAAGGCCGTCGATGCCCTGCTTTCCGGCTTCCACGACTCGAGTTCCACACATCTCTCGATGCTGCGCGCTTTTGCCGATTCGGAGCTTCTGGACGATGCGTACGCGAACGCCGCCGACCGCGGCTATTACCGCCACGAGTTCGGCGACGTCCACTTGATCGCGTAGCCTCTTAGACTTTCTCTGCTCTTGCGCCACGGCCGGCAAAGGGGCACGCGGCTATGCGGTCTTAGCCTACCGCGCCTTCCATCTCCATCTTGACGAGGCGGTTCAGCTCGACCGCGTACTCCATCGGCAGTTCCTTGACGAAGAAATCGAAGAAGCCGTTGACGATCATCGCCGTGGCATCCGCCTCAGACAACCCGCGTGACATCGCGTAGAAGAGCTGCTCTTCGCCGATCTTGCTGACGCTGGCCTCGTGCTCGACGGTCGAGCGCTGCTCGTGGATCTTCATCGTCGGCTTCGTGTCGCTCGACGACTGCTCGTCCATGATCAGCGCGTCGCAACGGACCCGCGTCTTGGCGCCGACCGCGCCGGGATGGATCTCGACCAAGCCGCGATATGTCGTCTTGCCGCCGTGCGCGCTAACGCTCTTGTTGGTCACGACCGACGTCGTCCGCGGCGCAACGTGAATCACTTTCGCGCCCGCGTCCTGATGCTGCTCTTCGCCGGCGAACGCCATGGACAGAATCTCTCCACGCGCGCCCTCGCCCATCAGGTAGATGGACGGATACTTCATCGTCAGCCGCGAGCCGATGTTGCCGTCGACCCACTCCACCGTCGCGCCGGCGTAGGCCATGGCGCGCTTGGTGACGAGGTTGAAGATGTTGCGGTACCAGTTCTGGATCGTCGTATACCGTATTGAGGCGCCGTCGAGCGCGACCAGCTCCACAACGGCAGAGTGCAACGACGACGTCGAGAACTTCGGCGCGGTGCAGCCCTCGATGTAGTGCACCTTCGCGCCCTTGTCGGCGATGATCAGCGTGCGCTCGAACTGGCCCATGTTCTCGGCGTTGATTCGGAAATAGGCCTGCAGCGGCATCTTCACTTCGACGCCCGGCGGCACGTAGATAAACGACCCGCCCGACCACACGGCAGAGTTCAACGCCGCGAACTTGTTGTCGCCCGGTGGGATTACCGTCGCGAAATACTTGCGGACGATCTCCGGATATTTCTTCACCGCGGTGTCCATGTCGCAGAACAAGACGCCCTGCTCTTCGAGCGCCTTGCTCGTGTTGTGATATACGACTTCAGACTCGTACTGCGCCGAGACGCCCGCCAAGAATTTGCGTTCGGCCTCGGGAATGCCGAGACGATCGAACGTGCGCTTGATGTCTTCCGGCACGTCGTCCCACGAGCGCTGCGTCTGGTCCGTGGATTTCACGAAGTAATGAATGTCGGCGAAGTCGATCTCGCTCAGCAATTTCGTGTCGCCCCACGTCGGCATCGGCTTCCCGGTGAAGATCTCGTACGCTTTCAGGCGGAACTCGCGCATCCACGCGGGCTCGTCTTTCATCGCGCTGATGCGCTCGACGATCTCGCGGGTCAGCCCCTTGTCCGACTTAAAGACGTAGTTCTCGGGATCGTGGAAGCCGTGCCGGTAGTCTTCGATGAGCTCGGCCGGCTTGACGGGCGCTTGCTGCAGATTCAGTGCCATTCTACGTTAAAGCGTACCCGTTCGGGCCCGATATTTCAAGATAGTACAGTAGTAGCTTCACTATTGAGAGCGGCTAAGCCGCGGCCGTGAGGATTAGTTGCTTCCACTATGCGGTTCGGCCTCTGGCGGCCAAGCTGTGGGCAAGCTGTGGGCAAGGTCTTTACAGCAGGGGAGCAAGGGGTTATGATTGGCGCCGGTTCTTCTTTGGGGTACAAGGGGAACCACGGTTTGAGGGAGGCGCGCCCTTACGCGCCAACGCGGCGAGTCGCTCGCGCACCGCTCAAAAGCGCCGGCAAGAGTTCGCCGATAGGTCGGGGGAGGAGGCTGCGGGGCAGCCCAGCCGACGAAGTCCGGAGGTGGGATTCCTCAAGGGTCAAGGAGACCTGGAACAAATTGAAGGCACTCGGCAGGCACATCGTGTGCGAGCTTTCCGGCTGTCAGCCATCCTTGCTTTCCGATATCAATGGCATCGCCGCCATGATGATCTCGGCCGCGAAAGCGGCTCGCGCTACCATTATGGAGAGCGCATTTCACCGCTTTGAGCCTCAGGGCGTCTCCGGAACGGTCATCCTGGCCGAGTCCCACATCTCCATCCACACCTGGCCCGAAAAGGGCTACGCCGCCATGGATTTTTACACGTGCGGCGACCATACCGATCCCTGGCTTGCTTGTCAGTACGCGGCGGAAACATTGCACGCCAAGAGCGTCTTGGCGACCGAGCTCAAGCGCGGAATCGAGAAGAGCGACGGCGAGTATACGCACGTGTTAAGTCGCAACCACGACGCGCGCGCTCTCGTACGCAGCGCTTAGCAAGCGGAAACTTAACCGTTATCATCAGCAATAATCACCTTTAAAATCCGCAATTTCGGCAGGCGCTATGCGCTTCGGTCTCCAATTCTGTCAGTGCAAAAACGTCACTGCTTTTCTCGAGTCGAGGTGAAAAAGAACAGACCATGCGTTTACCTATGATAGGTGCCGCCGTTACGAGCGTCGTGTGCACCATCGCACTTGCGGCCTGCTCCGGAAACGGGATGGTGCCGTCGTCGTCCCCGATCGCGGCGCCGGAATCGCAGAACGCCGGTGCGGCGCCCGATACCGCGGCCGCGCCCGACACTGCAGCGGCGCCCGATACCTCCGTGGCGCCGAACAACGCCGCATCGCGCGACGGCAGCGATCTGACCAGCACCGGTAACGACTCGATCGACGGCAAAGTCGTTACTTGCGCCACGAGCCCGCCGCAATACGAGTGGATCTTCGAGGGCACGTGCACGAAGATAACGTTGACGAAGCTCGGCGCCAACTTCGCGCTCGGCAAGCACGACGATATCACGGTCAGCGGGTCGATCGGCGAAAACAACCTCAAAGCCAAGGCGATCGTATACATCGCCGACGCGACGAACAACAAAGACATCTTGACCTACAAAGGCAAGAAGTTCCCGGCCTACGTCGCCCGCGGAAAGACGTTCATCTACGCCACGGCCATCAATCAGAGCAAGTACGTCATCATTCCGAAGGCCAGCAAGGTTCCGGTGCTGCAATACGTGATCTCCGACGGTAAGGGCATCCCCGGAAAGTCGTGCGCTGCCGCCGTCCTGACGTTCTCGCACGGCAAGCCGCAGTGGAAACCGCTGCCGGTCCACGCGAAGGTCAAGGGCAAGACCGTCACGATCACTCAATATAACGCCCCGCCGAACTTCCAGCTACCGCCGCAGACGCCGCTGTACTTCGGCGTGAACTGCTTCTAAGTTAGGAGCGCGGAAATTGCAAGAGCCCCGCTGACCGGCGGGGTTCTTCTTTTGAGCCGCTAATGTACGGCCGACATGCCGAAAACCGAGCGCTGGCAGTGGTACGTCGAAGAGTTCGCGCCTTCCGAGCAGCACCATCATGCGATCGAAGAGTTGTTCGTTGCGACGCGCTCGGAGTATCAGCAGGTCGCCGTGCTGCGCTCGCCCGTGTTCGGCAAGATGCTCGTGCTCGACGGCGATACGCAGAGCTCCCAAGCCGACGAACGCATCTATCACGAGGCTTTGGTCCATCCGGCACTCGCGGCGGCGGAGGACCGCAGCGATGTGCTGATCGTCGGAGGCGGCGAGGGTGCGACGCTGCGCGAGGCGCTGCGCTGTCCCGACGTGCGCCGCTGCACGATGGTGGACATTGACGGCCTCGTCGTCGAGCTCGCGCGAAAGTACCTGGCCGAATGGTCCGCCGGCGCCTTCGACGACGCGCGCGCAAACGTGGTCGTCGGAGACGCGCTCGAGTACCTGCGCTCGCACGACGAGCGTTACGGCACGATCGTCTCGGATCTCACCGAGCCGCTCGAGGATTCGCCGAGCAATCCTCTCTTCAACGACGACGTCTTCGCGTTGATAAAGTCGCACGTGCTCGACGGCGGCGTCTACGTGCTCCAGGCGAGCACGGCGGCCGTGCACAACGCGTCGCTGCATTGCAAGATGGCGCGGACGCTGCGCCGGCACTATCGGCACGTCGCATCGTTCAGCACGCACGTGCCGGCGTTCGACACGGAGTGGGCCTTCTTGGCCTGCAGCGACCGCGTCGATGTTGCGCGCCTCGACAGGGCCCGCATCGCGGAGTATTGCAGCCGGCTCTCCGGAGAGAGCTTCTTCTACGACGCCATCACGCATCGGCGGCTCTTTTCGCTGCCGCTCTACCTCCGCCGCATGCTGGACGCGGGCGGGGATACCTTTTAACCTCCCGAAGAAGCGAAGCGATGGCCATTGATTTTTCGCGTGCGCCGCACGCGTGGGAGAAGGAGAAGAGCAACTTCGTTGCGCTGCTCGACTTGAAACTGGAAGAGGTCGAGCGGGGCAGAGCCGTGATGCGCATGCCGTATCGCCCCGAGATCACGAACGGAACGGGCGCGGTGCATGGCGGCGCGATCGTAAGCCTCTGCGACACGGTCTTTTACGTGGCGCTGGCTTCTATTTTTGGAAGGGAGCAAGACACCACCACGGTCGCGCTGCAGTGCAACTTTCTCGCGCCGGCCGGGCCGCCGCACGATCTCGTCGCGGAAGCCAAAGTGCTGCGCGCCGGCCGCCGGATCGTCTATGGCGAAGTGTACGTGCGCAGCGGCGAGAAGATCGTCGCGCACGCGACGCTCGACTTTCTCAACAGCTACCCGGACGAAAAACCCCCGAAAGCGTCGACCTGAGCATCACCGCCCTCTACGACGAGCACGTACGCGCCGGCGCGCGATTGGTTCCCTTTGGCGGTTTCCAAATGCCGGTGCAGTACTCGAGCATCCTCAAAGAGCACGATGCCGTGCGACACCGCGCCGGACTCTTCGATCTGTCGCACATGGGACAGTTTTGGCTGACCGGCGATAGCGTGGCGCAGTGGGCGGATACGCTGACGATCAATGCCGTGGCCACGATGAAGCCCTGGCAGGCGCGCTATAACATCTTCTGCAACGACGACGGCGGCGCGCACGACGACACGATCTTCTATCGCGTCGGGCAACGGTGGCTGTTGGTCGTCAACGCCTCGAACGCAACGAAGATGTGGCAGCATCTCAACGCGCATCTGCCGCCCGACGGCGTCGCGTTGCGCAACGACCACGGCCGCGCCGCGCTGATCGCCATCCAAGGGCCGCGCTCGGTCGCCATATTGCAGCCCCACGTTGACGTGGACGTCGCGGCGCTCCGCTACTATTTCTGCACCGAAGGGAACGTCGATGGCGTGCCCGCGATCATCGCGCGAACGGGCTACACCGGCGAAGATGGCTTCGAGCTCTTCGTCGCCGGCGACGCCGCTCCGGAGCTCTGGCGCTCGCTGCTGCGCGACGGGGCAGAGGCCGGGCTCGAGCCCTGCGGTTTGGGAGCTCGCGACGTGCTGCGGCTGGAGGCCGGGATGCCGCTCTACGGCCACGAGCTCACGGAGGAGATCACGCCGGTGCAAGCCGGCCAGTCGTGGGCCCTGAAGATGAGCAAGCCCACGTTCATCGGCAAAGCGGCGCTCGCGGAGCAGATCGAGCGCGACGACTTTTCCCGCATCGTGGGACTCATGATGCAGGACCGCGCGCCGGCGCGCGAAGGTTACCGCGTGACGCGCGACGGAGCGGCCGTCGGCGAAGTGCGCAGCGGGTCAATTGCGCCGTCGGTCGGAAACAAGCACATCGCGACGGCGCTCGTCGAGCGCAGTGCTGCAACTCTCGGGACCGTCGTCGAGGTAGAGATACGCGGAACGGCCCACGCAGCGAACGTTGTGCCGCTGCCGTTTTACAAGCGGGAAAAGTAAGTCGAAAGGAATTTACACGAGGTGGCGCAGCCGCAGGGCCTTCTCTTCAGCAAAGAGCACGAATGGGTGAGCGTAGACGGCGATCGCGCGACGATCGGCGTCACCGATTACGCGCAAAATTCGCTCGGCGACATCGTCTACGTCGAGCTGCCGAAGGTCGGCTCGACGATCGCGCAGTTCTCGAACGTCGGCGTGATCGAGTCGGTGAAGGCAGTCTCCGATCTGTACACGCCGATGTCGGGTGAAGTGCTTGAAACCAACGGCGCGCTGGAGAACGATCCGTCGGCAGTCAATCGCGATCCCTACGGCGCGGGTTGGCTCTTCAAGCTGCGTCTCACCGGCGCCGGCGAGGCGAGCTCGCTGCTTTCCGCCGACGAATACGAGAAGATCGCAACGGAGTAGGCATGTACACTCCGCATACCGAGCGCGATATCGCGGAGATGCTCGAAGCCGTCGGAGCTACATCGCTCGACGAGCTATTGAGCGTCCCGGAGGCGGTGGCGCTCCGCGGCAAGATCGAGATGGTTCCGGCGCTGCCGCAGTATCTGATCGACCGTCGCTTCGACGAGCTCGCGCGCAAGAACGGCGGCGTCGCTTACCGTTCCTTCTTGGGGGCGGGCGCGTATCGCCACTATGCTCCCGCGGCGATTGCGGCGCTCGCGATGCGCGGCGAGTTCTTGACCGCCTACACGCCGTACCAAGCCGAAGTCTCACAAGGATATCTTCAGGCCATCTACGAGTGGCAGACCTATATCTGCTTGCTGACCGGCATGGACATCGCGGATGCGTCGGTCTATGACGGCGCCACCGCGCTGGCCGAGGCGGCGATTATGGCGCTGGGTGCTACGGGGCGCAAGCGTATCTTGGTTTCGCGCGCCGTACATCCCAACTACCGCGCGGTGCTCAAGACGTACTGCGACGGTCTCGACGTCGCGGTCGACGAGATAGGGTTCACGCCCGACGGTACCACCGGCCTCGAACAATTGGCCGAAGCCGTCGCCGGCAAAGACTATGCGGCGGTCGCGCTGCAGTCGCCGAACTTCTTCGGCAACGTTGATACGCTCGCGCCGCGCGCTCTCGACGCGATCCGCGCGAGCGAAACGATTCCGATCGCGGTTGTGGCCGAGGCGCTCTCGTTGGCGGCGCTCGCGCCGCCCGCCGCCTGGGGCGCGCAGATCGTCGCGGGCGAAGCGCAGAGCTTCGGCGTCGCGGCTGCGTACGGCGGTCCGTACGTCGGATTCATCGCCGCGGCGCAGGAGCACATGCGCCGCATTCCGGGGCGCTTGGTCGGCAAGACGACGGACGCCGCCGGCAGGACGGCCTACGTGCTCACGCTGCAGGCGCGCGAACAGCACATTCGGCGCGAGCGAGCGACGTCGAACATCTGCACGAATCAGGCGCACTGCGCGCTGATTGCCACGATCTATCTGGCGTTGATGGGAGCCAGCGGCCTGCGCAACGCGGCCGCGCTCAATCTCGCGCGCTCGCGCGAGCTCGCGAGCGCCGTTGCAAACGTGCCCGGCGTGCGGCTAAAGCACAACGCGCCGTTCTTCAACGAGCTGGCCGTAGACGTTGGCCGCCCGGCCGGCGAGGTGTTGCGCGAGCTGCAGACCCGAGGAATCTTGGGCGGCGTTGAGGTCGGCCGCTTCTATCCCGAGCTCGCGACGTGCATCTTGATGACGGCTACGGAGATGACGACGTCCGGCGACATCGCGGCGCTCGCAGCGGCGCTCCAGGAGGTGCTGCGTGCAACCGCCGCCGTCTAACTCGGCCAACGGCATTCCACTGATCTTCGAGCTCGGTCAAGCAGGTCGCGCCACCGACTACCTGGAGCACGCCAAGCCCCTCGAATCGTATCTGCCCGCCGCGGCGTTGCGCAGCGGCCTGCCCCTGCCGGATAACAGCGAGCTCGACGTCGTGCGTCACTATACGCAGCTGTCGCACCGCACGTTCGGCATCGACCTAGGGTTCTATCCGCTCGGCTCGTGTACGATGAAGTACAATCCGCGCATTAACGACGCCATCGTCGCGCGGCCGGAGTTTGCGGATCTCCATCCCTACACGCCCGACGAGCTCGCGCAGGGCGCGCTCGAGGCGATGTACGAGCTGGAACGGTCGCTGAGCTCGCTCTTCGGCATGGCGGCATTTTCCCTCAACCCATCGGCGGGCGCGCACGCCGAACTGGGCGCGCTGCTGATCGCGAAGAAGCATTTCAAGGAATGCGGCGAGGCGCAGCGGGACACGGTCATCGTCCCCGATACCGCGCACGGCACGAATCCGGCGTCCGCGACCATGTGCGGCTTCAAGGTGCTCACGCTGCGCAGCGATGCGCGCGGACGCGTAAGCCCCGCCGAACTGCGGCGCGTGCTCGGGCCCGGGACGGCCGTCTGCATGATGACCAATCCCAACACGCTCGGACTCTTCGAAGACGACATCGCCGAAATCGCGTCGGCGGTGCACGATGCGGGTGGGCTGATGTATTACGACGGCGCCAACGCTAACGCGATCATGGGGTACGCGCGGCCGGGCGACATGGGATTCGATCTCATGCATCTCAATACGCACAAGACGTTTACGATTCCGCACGGCGGCGGCGGAGCCGGTCACGGTCCGCTCGGCGTTGCGCCGCATCTGGTCGAGTATCTGCCGGTACCCGTCGTCACGCGCGACGCGCACGGCCGCTACGCGCTCGATTTCGATCGCCCGAAATCGATCGGACCAATGCGCTCGTTCTGGTCGAACTTCGCGCACGCGGTTCGCGCGCTGGCCTATCTCTACGCGAACGGCAGCGACGGCCTGAAGCGCGTCTCCCAGTTGGCGGTGCTCAACGCCAACTATCTGCGCGTCAAGATCGCGGAGTTTTTAGCGACGCCCTACCCGGAGCGCTGCCGCCACGAGTTCGTTGCATCGGCCCAACGACTCAAACGCGAGCACGGCGTGCGTGCGCTCGATCTTGCCAAAGCACTGCTGGACCACGGCTTCATGGCGCCGACCATGTATTTTCCGCTGCTCGTTCCGGAGTGCCTGATGATCGAGCCGACGGAGACCGAGTCGAAGGAGACGCTCGACGCGTTCATCGAGGCGCTTCGAGCGATCGTCGCGACGGCAAAAGAGAATCCCGACGCGCTGCTCCAGGCGCCCGTCAGCACGCCGGTCGGCAGGGTGGACGAAACGACGGCCGCCCGCCGCCCGGATTTACGGTGGAGGCCTCCGCCGTAGGGCCACGCGTGAGAGAAGCGAAAAGGAAAAGGTGACTGCGGTCACCTTTTCCTTTTTATTGACGTTGGGAGGAGTCTCTGTGGATTCGGGAAAAGGTGACTTTAGTTATTGACCCTGGTTTATTTTTTTATTAAGAGGTGCCGGTGTTTCGACAACTCGTGGAAGAACTTCGTGCCAAGCCGCCTTTGGCGCGGACTGCGCACGAAATCGGTCAATTCCTGGGCCGCGCCGCGAACGGGTGGGGCGGCGGGCCCCGGCTGATCTCGCGTTCCGACACGTACACTCGCACCTGCGTCCATTCCGACGAGAACTTCGAGATGCTGCTGCTCAATTGGGCTGCCGGCGCGGCCTCGCCGATTCACGATCACGGCGATCAGCACTGCTGGATGCTGGTTTTGGCCGGGCAGTTAGAGGTCGAAGACTACGTCCGCCTGGACCCGGGCGACGTCCCCGGGTACGCGCACGTTCAAGAGGCCGGCGCGCGACTGCTGGCTGCGGGCGGTGTCGATGCGCGATCCGGCCGTTTTGATCTTCACCGAGTCTCCTCGATGCCGGGGGTCCCTGCGGTGTCGTTGCACGTTTATTCCGGCCCGCTGCGCCGATATTTGGTGTACGACGCGCTGAGCCGCCGGTGCGAAACGGCGATCGGGACCTACGACGACGTTCTCTCCGTTTACTCGGGTGCGCACCTGTAGTGATTCGCGTCGACGTGGCGGTAATCGGCGGGGGTTTCAGCGGGTGTGCCGTCGCGGCGAATCTCGCCAAATACGGACCGCCGGAACTTTCCCTGGCGCTTTTCGAGCCCGACGAACTCGGCCGCGGCGCTGCCTACGGCACGCGCCATCCCGAACATCTCTTAAACACCCGGGCACGCGCGATGAGCCTATATATTGAGGACCCCGACCACTTTACTCGGTGGCTGAACGGTCGTGCCTGTCCAGACGATTTCGTTTCGCGGCGGCTGTACGGCCACTACGTTGGGGAGGTGGCGCGGCCGCTCTTTGCGCGCGGCAGATTCATGCACGTGCACGAGGCGGCCGCGCGGATCCGGCGCATCGGCGACGGGTTCTCCGTTCAAGTCCGCGGCGAACCGACGTTTTACGCAACGCACGTCGTACTTGCGACGGGCAATCCGTCGCCGAACGAAGAGTTTCTGCCACTCGAACTACGTCTTCACCCTGGCTATATCGGAAATCCATGGCGCTACAACTTCGGTGTCGTCGGCGGTCACGTTCTTATCTTGGGGTCGGGTCTTACGGCGCTCGACGTCATCGGCGCGCTGCATGCCTCGCGCCATCGCGGCCGCATTACGGTGGTTTCGCGGAAGGGGCACTATCCGGAAGTGCATGCCGACGTGCTTCCGTATGACCTCATCGTGGCGCTCGACGCGCATGATGCTCGCTCACTGCTGCGTAGTTTGCGGCGTCACGTGGACACCGCGCAACGGCGCGGATTCGACTGGCGCTCGGTTATCGATGCGCTTCGTGCCGAATCTGAAGCGCTGTGGCGGCGGTTGCCTGTTGCCGAGCAACGGCGCTTCGATCGTCACTTGCGTTCGCCATGGGATCGGCGGCGACACCGCGCGCCCGTCGCAGTTAACGAAGCCCGGGAAGTCTATGCGGCCACCGGACGATTGCAGACGTATGCGGGCCGCCTTCGCTCGTTTCGTAATGGCGAAGCCACGCTCTCATTGAAAAATGGGACGAAGGTGCGGCTCCATGCGGATTGGATCGTCAACTGTACGGGTGTCGGCCGCGGTTCGATGCTGGCACAGAACGCCGTGATACGGACCATGCTGGACGAGGGCATCGTGGCACTCGACGAACAGGGCGTCGGGCTTCAGGTCGATGCCCAACTCTGTGCGGTCGGCTCCGATGGAGCACCGGTTCCTGGGCTGTGGCTGGTCGGTGCGATTGTCCGCGGGTGCCGCTTCGAAGCGACCGCAGTTCCGGAACTGCGCACGATGGCCCACGACATTGCGATCGGAATTTCCGCGCGCCTACGGGATGACGCCGTTTCCGGGCCGGTTTTGGCCGAGGCGTGCAACTGATGTGCCGGCGCCGAGGGGATGCGCAAAAAGCATTCCGCTTGCGATCGCGCTCGCGATCACTTCGATTTCCGGTCGGGCCAAGGCCAGGCCGGCATACCCACTTCATGCTCTTCACTCTCAATGAAGGATACTCACATGAAACAGAGCCTCGTCACCGCGGCCTTGGCCGCCGCGCCCGCGCTGTTATTCAGCGCTTGCAACGGAACAAGTGCTTCAGGACCCTCAGCGGTGGCCCCTTTGCCCAACGCGCCGGTGGCTTCGAACCACAGTCGCATTCGCCACAATGACAACGGCCCGCAAGATCTTCACGCCGGCGGCGCCGATTTTCCGGCATACGCCTACAATCTCGCGAGCCAACCGGTCGGCACGTACAATCAGACGCAAGCCGGCCCCGCGCCTGGGTCGCTCTTCTATTCCGCGCCGACGAAAGGCACGATCTATTACTGCATCACGGGCAGCGGCTTCGGCCGCGCGGAGTTCATTCAAAACAACGGCACAGCGACCGTCGCCTGCGCGCAGCTCGGTCAAACGCCGACGGGTTTCGGCGGACGTCAAGATCCCCTCGACTTCGTCGGTACTTCCGTAGCGCTAAAGTCGTCGGAATACAACACGTACAAGACGAATCGCGAGTCGGGAAGCCAGACGTGGGGCGAACCGTTCGAATTTCCGGAAATCGGCGGACCGATCGTCTTCCCATATCGCTCCGGCGACTTCTCAGTTTCACCCGTCAAGCTCTCCGCGTGGACGTACTGCGCCATTAGCAACGGAACCGTTAGCGATTGGAACGATACGGCGGTGACGGCGGACAACGGCGCGTCGGTCACCGGCGGTACGTCGCAAAAGATCACGTACTACTTCCGGTCTGACAGCAGCGGAACGACATTTAACTTCGTCAATCATCTCAATACTGCGTGCAACGTCGCGTGGAAGAAGCCGTACAACAAGCCGCCATATCAAGGCGGAGGCCGCACCGCGGCGTGGACGTACGGGGTGAATAATGTGTGGCCAGGCCCCGGTTCGTCGTCGCATCCGAATCCGAACTTCATCGGCGAAAACGGAGCGCCCGGAATCCTGAATGCCGTCGAATCGACGGCGTACAGCACGGGCTACCTCGAGGGCGCCTACGCAAAAGCGGCGACCCCCGCGGTAGGACAGGCTCTGCTGCAAAACGGCTATGCGGCGGGCGGGGCACCGGTCTTCACGGATCCGACAAACAAGAAATACGTTATTTCTGCCTTCAAGAACGTTACGTCGAGCGCGATCACGTACGGCGGAGGGAGCGACGAGGTGCCGCTCGGCTCCAGCGCCCCGTGGTGCCAGCTCTACATCGATCCGAAGAACTTCGTGAATCCACAGCACGGCTCGTATCCGATCGTGGCCATTAGCTACCTATTGTTCTACGGGCAGAATCACGGCATTCACACTTCGGACAAACAAGCGCTGGTCAAGTATCTCGAGGGAAAGAAGGCCAACGCCATCATACAGCCCCTGGAATACGTCTCGCTCGCGAGCACCGTCCGAACCGCCGTGCTCAACGCGCTGAACGGCAATGGAGGCAGCCAGCCGGCCTGCCTGCAGTAACGCTCTGAAGGCGTCCGAAAAGAAGGGGCTACCTTGTCGCAGCCCCTTCTTGGGACGCGACGTTATAATGAGATAAATGGGGGCACGCAAGCGGCCCCCTTGCCATCCCTAGTGGAGCGTCATGCGGATCAAATACGAGGTGTCGGCGGGCGGATTGCTGCTGCGCCGCCGTGATTCGACCTACGATGCCCTGTTGATTGGGCGCGGCACGCCGCGCTCGGTATGGACGCTGCCGAAGGGGCACGTCGAACCGCGCGAGTCCACCGAGCAGGCGGCCATTCGCGAGGTTCGCGAAGAGACCGGCTGCTGGGGCGAGATCATCGGCCGTTTGAACGAGATCGCGTACTGGTTTTACGTCGGCAAGGCGAAGCATCGCAAGTCCGTGACGTTCTTTCTGATGCGGTACCTCTCGGGCGATCCGGCCAATCACGATCACGAAGTGGACGACGCTCGCTGGTTCGACATCGCCGGGGCTCGCAAGACGCTCAAGTACGTGAACGAGAAGCGACTGGTCGACTTGGCGCTGGAGTTTCTGGACGCGAATCCCGCGGCGTTCGGGGAGCCGGCGGTCGCGGCGGCGATGGCGGAAAGCCTCACTTCCTGAACGATTTCCGCGTACGCCTCGAGGCGTTTGACGGACCGCTCGATCTACTGCTGCATCTGATCAGAGAGCAGGAGTTGGACGTCGCGACGGTGCCGCTGGCCGCGGTCGCGCAACAGTATCTCGACTACGTTCGGATGATGAGCGCGATCGAGGTGGAGATCGCCGCGGAGTATCTGGTGATCGCCGCGACGCTGGTCTTCTTGAAGAGTAAGGCGCTGCTGCCCGCGGTGCCCTCGGAGTTCGCGGAAGAGCCCGGCGAAACGCCGGAGGAGGTCGAGGAGCGACTCCGCCGGCGGCTGATCGCCTATTCGAAGTATCGCGAATTCGGCGACGAGCTACGCGAGCGCCAGGCCGAAGCGGGCTCCTTCTTTTACCGCGACTCGGGCGACCCGACGGGCGAGGTGATTCAGCGCTTCGACATCCATCCCGAGAAGCTCACGCGCGCCTTCCTAGCGATGCTGACCGCGGCGCGCCCGCAGAAGCGAACCATCGCGCGAGAGCGAATGTCGTTGCTCGCGTCAATGGATTACATCGTGCGGCGGCTGAAGGAGAGCGGCGACATACTCTTCTCCGATCTCTGCCGGGAGTTGGGAATGACGCGGGAAGCGGTGATCGTCACCTTTCTCGCAATCCTGGAGTTGATCGCGCGCCGGCGCGTGCGCTTCGAGCAGGTCGAGCCGCTCGCGGACATTCGCCTCTTTCGGCGCACGGCGGCATGACGGCGGAGATCGAGCAGACCGCCCGGCGATTGCAGCGGCCGCTGGAAGCGCTGCTCTTCGTCGCGAGCGAGGCGCTCTCGATTCCGCAACTGGCGAAGCTCTTACGAGCCGAGGAAGTGGAAGTGGCGGCCGCGTTGCAGCGCGTCGAAAGCGAGTACGGCGACCGCGGGATCGTGTTGCGCGAAGTCGCGGGCGGCTACCGCTTCGCGACGTCGCCTGTGGTCCGCGACGTGGTCGAAGCGTATCTGCTCCCTCCGAAGACGACGCTCTCGACGCCGGCGATGGAGGCGCTTGCAATCGTCGCGCACTTGCAGCCGGTGACGCGCGGCGAGATCGAATCGATCCGCGGCGTGAACTCCGATAGCGTGGTCAATACCTTGCAGGACCGTGGCTTCATCGCCGAAGCCGGGCGCAAAGATGTGGTCGGACGACCGATGCAGTACAAGACGACGCCATTCTTCTTGGAGTCGTTTGGATTACGGTCGCTGCAGGATCTGCCCGAACCGGAGCTGGAGCCGGGTCAACCGCTGGAGTTTGAGCTGCGCGACGCCAAGGCGTCGTAAAGCGTGCGCATCGGGCTCCACGTCCACGTCGCCGGCGGCTACCATAAGGCCGTCGAACACGCGAAGAACGCCGGCTGCCGCGCGATGCAAGTATTCTCCACGAATCCACGGAGCTACCGGCGCAGCGCTCCGGACGTCGCGGCCGTGCAGACGTTCGCGCATCTTCGTCGCGACGCTAACATCGAGCAGTGCGCGATTCACACGTCGTACCTCGTGAATCTTGCCAGCGCGGATCCGAAGATCGCAGCGGGCTCGGTGCGTTTGCTGCACCACGACTTGGAAGTGGCGGCGACCGGCGACATCGGGATCGTCAACACGCACCTGGGTTCGTACGGAGCGCGGGACCGGCGCGAAGGCTTTAAGGCAATTTGCGGCGCGCTCGAAAGCGTGCTGCGAGAAATTCCCGCGAACGTGCTGCTCGTGCTGGAGAACTCAGCGGGTTCGGGCAACTTGGCGGGCGGGACGCTCGAAGAGCTGGGCGGCTTCGTTCGAAGCCTCGACCATCCGCAGCTCGGCGTCTGCCTCGACACGGCCCACGCGTGGGCGACGGGCTATGCGATCGACTCGGCTGCCGGCGTGGAACGCTTCGTCGAAAACGTAGAGCGGGAGATCGGCGTCGCGCGCGTCGCGATGTTTCATTTCAACGACACGCAGGTGGCCTTGGGCGCGAACCGGGACCGTCATTGGCACATCGGCGAGGGAAACATCGGCTTCGAAGGCTTTCGCGCGCTGCTCGCACACCCGCAGCTGCGCGAGAAGACGGCGATTCTCGAGACGCCGGGCTCGGACGCCGACGATCTGCGCAATATGCAGACCGTCTTGGCGATCCAAAAGGGGCTCGGGGTATGTCACCCTCGCGGGTCATGCTGAGCGAAGTCGAAGCACTCAGGTTAATCGCTCGGGTGACATACCCGCTCGCCAAGCGCAAACGCTGCTAGATTACTCGCAAGTGTGGAAGACGAAGATTGGACTCCAAGAAGAGCGCCGAGTCGGCCCGGTTGATCTTGAGCCTCAAGTCGATGTCGCCGATGTCGGCGACCAAGGGTGCGGTGCGAATGGGATCGCGGAACATTTTAGCGTGAACCTCTTGACGGATTAGTAACCTTCAATCATTATATGGTGGTGACAGTAACTTGTCAAGGGTTTTTGGCGGTGACGGTGCCGAAAGGTAGGCACGCCAAATGAGCGCGGTCGCCGATCTGGCGCCCGGCGGCCTTGAGCTTGTGCGCCGGTTCGTCAACACCGTCGAGCTGCCCAACGGCCCCGACGAGCTCGATACGCTCGAGCAGGCGCGCGGCTGGTGCCTGAGCCATGGGCTCGCGCCGCCGAAAGATTGCACCCACGTCCGGCTCCTGCGCGACTTCCGGGAGGCGCTGCGCGATCTGCTCTTCGTCAACAATGGCGAGGGCGACGCCGCGAGCGCCTGGGAACGCTTGAATCCATTCCTCGCGAGCACGCGGCTCAGTCTCGCCGTGAGTCCCGACCGCGGCCTGGAGCTCGCGCCCGAGGACAAGGGCCCCATTGCCTCACTCTTGGCGACCGTCTACGAGTCGCAGCTGCAGGGCACGTGGACGCGCCTGCGCGCGTGCCGCAAGTCGAGCTGCCGCTTCGCGTACTACGACCGAACGAAGAACGCGTCGCGCGCTTGGTGCAGCATGGCCTCCTGCGGCAATCAGGCGAAAGCGCAACGCCGCCGGCAACGCGAACGTCTCTCTCCTGGCTGAACGGTACGTCGCTCACTTCGACATCGACGCGTTTTACGCAAACGTCGCGATTCGCGATAATCCTGCGTTGCGCGGCAAACCCGTCGCGGTTGCCGGCAACAGCAGGCGCGCGGTAGTCCTCACGGCATCCTACGAAGCGCGTTCGTTCGGCGTGCGTTCCGCGCTGCCGCTGTACAAGGCGCGCGCTGCGTGCCCGCAGCTCGTCGTGGTGCCCCCAGAGATGCAGAAGTATCGTACGATCTCCCGCGAGATCTTCGAGATCTTGCGAAGCCGCGGCCGCCCCGTCGAAGGCCTCTCGCTCGACGAGGCGTTCGTTGATTTGGGCGAGCTCGTGTTTGACGACGCGCGCAGCGCCGCGGCGCAGCTGCGCCGCGACCTGTTCGACGCGACCGCGCTGACGGTGAGTGCCGGCGTCGCCACCGGCAAGATGATCGCGAAGATCGCGTCGGACTCGTGCAAGCCCGACGGCCTTCTGGCGGTCGCGCCGGGTGAAGAGGCGGCCTTTCTCGCGCCGTTACCGGCAGGCCGGCTGTGGGGAATCGGTCCGAAAATGCAGGCGCGACTGGGAGTATTCGGTGTGGTCACGATCGGCGACGTCGCAGCGCTCGATCCGGGGCGCGCGCGCGAAATTTTCGGCTCGTGGTGGCGGCAGGCGCGCGAGCTGGCAGAGGGCATCGACCCGCGCCCGGTCGACGAATCGCGCGACACCAAATCGATCTCCACGGAAGAGACGTTCGAGTTCGACGAACGCGAGGAGCGCCGCTTGATCGACGTGTTGCGCGGTCAGGCCCGTGAGCTCGCAGCGTCGCTCGAAGAAGAACGGATGGTCGCGCAGACCGTCGGGGTGAAGATCAAGCGGGCCGACTTCTCCATCGTCGGCCGTCAGACGCATTTGAGCGAACCGACGCGCGAAGCGCGCCGAATCTTTCGCGCCGCCGTGCACTGCCTGCGGCGAGCGGCGCTCGACGGCGCGCCGGTGCGGCTGCTCGGCACGCGGGTCGCCTCGCTTTCGTTGGGCGACCCACTGCAGACCACGCTCTTTTAAAGAGACTCTACCGCTCGAGCATCTCGACTTGATTGGCGTTGTCGTCGTTGAAGTAGACCTTCGCATCGGCGGCTGACGTGCCGGTGACCGTCATGCCGAAGATCGCGCCCGCCGCGCCCTTGTCGACGTTGCGAATTTCGATCACCTTGTCGTCCTTCGTCGCGATCTCCAGGATGAGGTTCTTGCCGGCCGGATCGAGCGTGTTGCCGACCACCAAATTGCCGTTCGGCAGCAACGCCGTGCTGATCGGGCCGTTGAGCGGCGCGCCGGCGACGACGACACGCGCGTCGCTCGCGGACGGACCGGTGAACTTCATGCCGTGGTCTTTCGCCTTGACGCCGCCGGCGGGAATCCTCGAGACGTCCTTGAGCGCGACGACTGTGTTGTTGTCGCCGTCCGCGAAGTAGAGCGTATCGAGCTTCGCGTCGTATGCGAGACCGGAGGGCGCGAGGGCGGTTCCCGGCTTGCCGTGGTTCACGGGGAAACCGGTCGCGATCACGTCGTAAGTGAACGTTGACCCAAGATTGACGCGAACGACGCTGCCGTCGCCGGCATTCGTTTCGTAAAACGCGGGCGGTCCGGATTTCGGCGCAGCGAACGCCTGGCCCCAGGGCTGATTGAAGGGCTTGCCGGAGATGTTCGTTATCAGCTTGCCATTGGAATCGAGCACGGGATTGTCGTTGGCGACCATGGCCGAGGCCCAGATCGTATCGTCGGGCGCGAGCGCCAACGCATCGCAGCCAATCAGCGCCTTGTTCTGCGAGACGTGCGCCGGTTTTGCGCCCTCCACCGGATGGAGCGCGACGATGTCATGTCCCGTTCCTTGCACGTTGGACTTGCCGTTGAAGTTGCAGATCACCAAATCCCCGGCACTCAATTTGCCGGCGGTGATGGGCGCGACCGTCAGCCCATAGGGATTCTGCGCGCCGTTGACCGGATCGACGGTCGAGCCGATTACGACGAGGTGCTTGAGTTGCTTGAGCACCGAAAAATTCGGAGTGATGCCGGCAGACTCTTCGGGCTGCGCCGCGGTTGCAGCCGCGGTCTGCGGCATCTGCGGCGTCGTGGTCATGCCGGCGTTGCAGCCGCTCGCAAAGAGCAGCGCACCGGCGGCAGCGGGAAATACAAAGCGAAAGTTCAGCATAGTGCTGGTGACTCTACTCAGCGGATGTAAAGAAAGTCTAAAACATAAAGAAACCTCAAATGTGATCCGTCGGCCAGCAGAAATCGCCGGATGCGGGACGCGCGAGCGTTTCGATGATGCGTCTGCCCGAGCCGCTCAAGGGCGCCATCATCAAGATCGCTCGATTGCGGCGGAGCACGGTTCCTCGCGGCAGAACGGCGCGCGCACACGGCGGAGGAAGCCAGCCCATCACGCGCCGTAAGTCGCCCGCCGCTGCTCGCAGCAGCGCGGCGACGGTGGTGGGACTCGCTCGGTCGGTCCAGCCGAACTCGTCAAAGATGAAGGCGTCGCGCTCGGGCGCGCGGACGCCGAAGACGTAGGCGACGATTTCGCCGCGCCGCTTGACGGCGAGATTCATCGGCTGGCCCGACGGGGTTTCGGAGTCCTGACGCAGACGTGTCGCGATCCATTCCCACGTCGCGGGGCTGCGCTCGAACGATGCGTGCGCGCGTCGCCGTACGTTCTCGTGACACTTGCGGATCGTACGCCACTGCTCCGGCGCGAGCGTCGAAAGTTGTAGGCGTTCGCCGGGCAGCGCGTCGGCGCGCAGACGCAGCCCGCGCGACGGCAGCATCCGAAAGCCGAGATCGGCGTAGAACTGTGGCCGTATGTCGGAGAAGAGATACGCGACGTCGAACCCGCGATCGCGAGCGAGATCGAGAACGGATGCCAGCATGAGGCTGGCATATCCGCGCCCGCGAAGATCTTCGGGCGTAAAGACTGCACCGAAGCCCACGGCGCGCAGCGTCTGCGATTCGTGCTGCAAGGTTCGCTCGTACCACTTGTGCGACGCGACGAGCCGCTTACCATCGTACAGCCCCATCGTTGCGTAACTGCGCCGCCCGTACGCGGTGCGCGCGAGCTCCGTCGTCTGGGCGACGTATTCGCGCTCCGTGCGGCGGCCCGCCCACAGTGGGGCGGTGAGGGGGAGAACCTCGCGCGCGTACGCCGCGCTCGAGATAGGTTGCAGACGCATGAGGTTACGGCTACCGCAGCTCCTCGAGAAATTCGGGGGCGGAGATGCCGCGCGTCGGGGTTCCCGACGCCGTGACGAGAACGTGCTGCTTCGCGCGGCTCAACGCGTAGCGGAACGCTCGCCGCTCGCGTTCGTAGTACTGCTGCGCCGCCTTCATTCGAAACATGTAGTAGCTGAACTTCGCCGTGCGCGAGGCATGCGCGTCGCCGACGTTGTCTTTCGGGATCATTCCCAGTTGGCGGCTGAAGAGGAAGGCATCGGCGGCGTACCAGAGTGGAAAGGCGCCGGGACGGACGTCGGCGACCACCACGCAGGAATATTCGCGTCCCAGCGCCGCCTCGACGCTGCGAATCCTGACGAAGCCCTCCGGTTGGTCATCCGTTCTCGCAGCGGGCGCGATCTCGCCGGCGGCGCACCGCTCGGCATATTCGAGCACGTCGCCCAGCGAGGCCCGCTGCGACTCGCGCGCACCGGCCAGCCGTTGCAGGAGCCGGCGCAGCATCGCTTGTTGCGCTTGCGCCCGCGCCGACCCGGCTTCGCCGTCGCGGGCAAGTCCGTCGCGCCAAACGCGGCGCACGAGCGCCTCAAACGACTGCGTCGCGAGCGCCTCGAGCCACTCGAGGCGCAGCGCGCGAAAGCGCCGGACGCGGCGCAATGCCTCAGCGGGAAGCGCATCGTCGCACTCTCCGTACAGCACGTTGTAGCCCAAGCGCAAATCGCGCTTAGAACTCCACCGTGGCGTGGGCGCGGTCGACGGGGGTTCCTCTTCAAACGGGAAGAGCGCGCGCTGCGGATCGGCCGGCTCCGCACAGAGCGCGGCGAGCGATGCGTCGGAGAGTCCGAAGGCGGGTCCGCCGAGCGTTCGCAGCAGCCAATCGTGGCGGAACGGATCGTGGACGTTCCACAGCAGTGCGAGCGCGTTCAGGACGCGACGATCTCTAAAAAGATTGACGTCGCCCGTGACCAGCGCCGGAATGCCGGCATCGAGCAGCGCGTTCTCGTACCGTTCGACCGCCTCTACGGAACGAAACAGTACCGCGATTGCATGCGGCGCGACGCCGCGGTCGATCCACGCTCGCACCGCCGCGACGATCGTCGCACACTCATCCCGAACTGTGGACCCGCGCTCGATCTCGACGCGCGCGCTGCGCCGGCGGTGGAGCAGCTCGATGCGTTCCGTCGCGCGCGCGAACGCCGCCTCGGGAGCGGCCATGCGAACCGTCGAGATCGCCGACGCCGGATCGCCGCAGAGCGTAACTCCGCACAGTTGCTCGCCGAAGACCGCGGTGAGAAAGGCAAGCTGTGCCCGCGTGAGATCTTGCGCCTCGTCAACGAGCGCGACGCGGTGCGCCTCGCGCACTTCCGCCGCTGCCTGTGCGCGTTCGCCCAGCATCTGCGTCGCCGCGATCACGGCATCCCGCCCTGTCATCATGCCGCTCGTCTCCACGAGCGATACGTACGCCTCGAAGAGCTTGTGTAGGATTTTGGCGAGATCGATCTCGAGCCGGCGCTGACGCAGCAGCTCGTCCGTCGTGACGTCGAGCGAATCGTGATACTGCGACTTCGTAGCGACGAGCAGTGCCGGATCGGCGAAGTTCGGCGGTTTCGCGTAGAACTCGGTCGCGCCGCGCAGCGCGTCCGACAGAAACTCCGCCGGCGTGACGGCGGCGTCGCGCAGGCGGCGAATCAATCGAAAGGCGGCGGCGATGAAACGGCCGGGCATGCGCAAGCCGGCGACCTCGAAATCGAACTCGTCGCCGAAGCCGAGCCACTCGAGCGCCAGCAGCGGCGAACAGGCGCGCTCGAAGAGCATCTCGGCGTGCGCGTCGTCCAATAGGCGCAACCCGGCGCGTTGCGACGTTAAAAGCGAAAAGGCAAACGCGTCAACGCCTCGCTCGGCCTCGAGCTCCAGCACGCCGTCGTCGCCGAGCTGTGCGCGCGCTCGCTCGGCGCGGCGGCGAAGCGAAAAGGTCTTGCCGCTGCTCGGCGGCCCCAGGATCGCGACGCAGCGATCCCACGGCGCGTCAACTGCGCGCCGCTGCTCTTCGGTGAGGTCGAGCGCGATCAGTATCCGAAGCGGCGCCGTTCCGGCGCCGGCCGCCGTGCACAGGCGGCCGCATAGGCACAGTACGTGCACGCGTCGCTGTCCTTCGTCGGCTCGAACTGCGCGATCGTCCCCGACGCGAGGCGATCGCTGAGCTCGATCATCCGCGTTCGCGAACGCTCGAGCTCGTCTACGCCGATCGTTCCACACGCATCGCCCCAGTTGTTCGACGCAGAGGAGCGAGGAAGGACTTGCAATACGATAGGCCGCACGTCGAGCAGCGCGTCCTTCAGTGGAATGAGGACGAGCTTGGTGACGCGATCGCCTTCCGCCGTGCGTGCCCAGTAATAGAAGGGCAGCTGAAAGTCGCGGAAGCGCCGCACCTTCTCGCAATATTCCGACGCGCTCATGGCGATGTTCCCGGTCTTGTAGTCTACGACGCGAATGCCGCCCGAAACGTCGTCGCGGTCGATCCGATCGATGTAGCCGACGAAGGGACGGCCGGCCATTTCGAGACTGGCGGCGACCTCGCGACCGAGCACGACGAACGGCGCCTCCTTCGCCTCGACCATCAGCCAATCCACGTAGCGCTGGGCGGTTCGCTGCGCGCGGCGAAGCTGCAGCTTGTATTCAACTGCGGTTGCGAAGCCGTCGCGGGACGCCGCGAAGGCCCAGGTAACGTACTCGCGGATGCGCCGGCGCATCGCGGCCTCGTCGGCGCGCCGCGGACGCGGAAATTCCCCGTGAAAATCCTCCAATGCGACGTGCAGCGCCTTGCCGTAGGCGCTGGCCGACGATCCGGGATCCTCGACCGCCGCGCACGCGTACTTGTAGAACCACTTGCGCGCGCACTCGCCAAACGTGTTGAGCGACGACGCGCTGAAATGATGGCGCCACGGCGCGATCGGGCCGGCCGGCTCCGGTTCGCACGCTTCGGCCAGCTCGAGGCTCGCACCCGACAGCGCCTCTGCCGGCGGCGTCGTGCCGGATTTCTCCGCAACTTCGAAGATCTCCGCGATCGAGCGGCGCAGCGCGGTTTCATCCAATCCGTTCGGAACCTCGAGCACTCGGCGCGCGTTTCGCGCGAACCGCAGCAGCTGCTCGCGCTGCGGCGGCGGCACAGGTGGTTGGCCGCGCTCGACCATCTCCAGAATCGCGCCGCCACGCCGTCCGAGCGCCGCGTATGCGGCGGCGACGTCGTGTTCCACTCCGGACCATGGCGAACGAATTAGGCGCAGAAGCGGCTCGTTTGCGCGGCTGCGATGCCACTCGGCGGCGTCTTCCAGAAAGGTGCTTACTTGGGCGCGATCGGGCAACACGATCTCAAGTTACAGGTTCCACCAGGCGCCCCTGCAAGCAACGTATAACGGCTGTGCGGTGCGGCGCATCATCGTCGGAATTAGCGGAGCCAGCGGCAGCGTGTACGGCTACATGGCGTTGCAAGCGCTTCGCTCGGTCGGCGGCATCGAGACGCACTTGGTGCTGACCTCGGCGGCTCGGCGAACGATCGAACTGGAGACCGACATGGCCGCTGAAGACTTTGAAGGCCTGGCCGACGTCGCGCATCGCGACGACGATCTCGCGGCGGCGATCTCGAGCGGATCGTTCCTGACCGACGGCATGCTCGTGATTCCTTGTTCGATGAAGAGCGCCGGGGCGATCGCATACTCAATGAACTCGAACTTGCTGGTACGTGCGGCCGACGTCTGCCTAAAGGAGAAGCGCCGCCTCGTTCTCGTGGTTCGCGAGACGCCGCTGCACCTCGGACACCTCCGCACCCTCACGTTGCTCGCGGAGATCGGCGCCGTGATCATGCCGCCGCTTCCGGCAATGTACGCGAATCCGCAAAGCATCGACGAGATCGTTGCCCACACCGTCGGCAAGGCGCTCGATCAGTTCGGCATCGCCAACGAGCTCTTCAAGCGCTGGCGTTCACCGTAAGAGTTTGCGGGCCAGTTCGACGTCGGACACGCGATCGACGTTGACGGCAGTCTCCGGATACGGCGAAATCGCGGCGCGCGCGGGCGCGCCGAGCAGCTCTTTGGCGCGCGCCTCGGCCTGCGCGATCGTCAAGCGGCGCAGCGCGTAGCGTAACAGCATATCCCACCCAAAGAGCGAGGCGAGCCGAAACGGGTGTTTGCGCGCCGCCCCGAGTTGCTCGATGAAGCGCTCCAGCATCGGCAGCACGCGCGGCTTCATCCCGAAGAGTCCGCCACCGCAGAATGTGCCGTCGCGCAGATGCGCCCACGTGTGCGGTACGTCGGGATAGCGTCGCAGGTGCACGTGCTTCTCGACGCATCCGTACGCGATGTCCGCGTCCAGCGCTCCGACGCGGTCAGCGAAGTCATCCACGGCCGCGGAGGTGAGCACCGGCAGATCGGAGGCTGCAACGAGCGCGTCGCTCGAGCCGTCGAGCCCGCGCAGGCCGTTGCGCAAGCTTTCCGTGATATGCACGCCGTCGGGGCGAACCTCGTCCGCGTCCGAAAGCGCCGAATGGGCAGCCTCGCTCAGCGGCGCGACCACGATGATGCGGCGAACCCGCGGCGACGCGCGTAGCGCCCTCACCACGCGCCCCACCAACGCGACCCCGGCGATCTCGACGAACGCCTTGTTCGGCGCACCCGGTTGTAGGCGCGCAACCGCATCGAGCGGGCCGCCCGCGAGCACTACGGCGTCGAGCACGGCTCTCTCCACTGCGGCGTTTTCGCGAATCGCGCCGAAAACCGCAGATAGTTGTCGGCGAGTCGCACTCTCGATGCGAGCGCGTCGAGCTCTTCCCGGGTCGCGGCCAAAGCAAAGACGCAGGCGCCCGAACCAGCCAGCAGAGCGTTGCGCGCGCCGGCCTCGCGAAGCGCCTCCAAGGTCATCCGAATTTCGGGATGACGCTGCGCGATCGGTTCTTGAAAATCGTTCTGCAACAGCGCCTCGACGCGCTCGAACTCGCCCCGCTGCAACGCCTCCAGCGCGGCAATCGAGACGCAGCCCTTGCGCGTACGGCTTGGACGATCCGCGCCGTCGAGCTCGCGGTAGGCGTCGGCGGTGGAGACCGCGACCGGCGGCTTTATCACCAAGGCGTGCCAGCCGGGTAACGCGCCCGCCGGCGTCACGCGTTCGCCCGTTCCTTCGACCAGCGCCGCCGTGCCCGCCAGAAAGAACGGAACGTCGGAGCCCAGCGAGCGCGCGACGCGCAGCCAGTCCCGCCGTTGCGGCGCCCCCAACGCGCCGTCCATCGCCGCGCGCAAGATCGCCGCCGCATTGCTGGAGCCGCCGCCGAGGCCGGCTTGCACCGGAATCCGTTTCTCGAGATGGAGCGCGACGGGCGGAAGGTCGCCAAGCGCCCGCAGGGCCGCGACGGCGAGATTATCGTGGCTTTGCAGCTCCGCAACGTTGCAGCTAAAGACGAAGCGGGAACTCGGTTCGATCCGGATTTCGTCGCACAGATCCAGCGGGGCGATGAGCGTTCGAACGCCGTGGTAGCCGTCGGCGCGGCGCGCCAAGACCTCCAGCGTGAGATTGATCTTAGCCGGCGACGCAAGCACGAGCGTTGGCATCGGAGATTCATGCGTTAGCCGCTGTGGCGGAAGGCGCCTGTGCGCTAGCCGCCGCAGTAAGGCCCAACGGCATTATAAGGAATGGGTTCGAGTTATGATGCGCAACGAAACGAGTTTTGCGCGTACGTCTTGCACGAGTCGGAGACGCCGTACGGATTGCTCTTGGGCAATTACAAAACGTACGCGCAATCTACCGCCAAGGGCGGCGTGCGCGGACTTTGGGACGCCGACACCGATCAGATCATCTTCGGCACGCACCACATCGCCTATCGCATAGGCGACCGCACGTTCTTCCCACACGAGATCGAGCGGGACCTCACCTTCCTACCGTACGCGCAAATCTCGGAGTTTACGCTGGAACATCGCGTTCACGTCACGGAGGCCTTTTACGTGCCGCACGGGTCGTCGTTCGATCGCGCCGTGTGCTTCGTGATTGACGTCACGCTTTTCAATCCCGGTGCCGCCGACTCCGAGGTGTCCCTCTATCCCTGGGCGATGCTCGTTGGTCAGCGATTTTACGGCGAGCCCGAGCACCAGGTGCGTGCCTGGAACGACGGGCGCTTCATCTGCTCGAAGAATCTCGAAACCGGCGGCGAGCGCTGGTGGGGCGGCTCGCGCGCTCCCGCCGCGGTCGAGCTGTCGCTGCGCGAGCAAGTGCTGTTGGAAGCGATGCGCCATGGGACGCTTTCCAAGGAAAGCGAGGCGCAAACGTTCGGCGACGTCACGCCGCAGCAAGCCGAGCTGGTGAGCCGCCGAATTTTCGGCGCCTTCAAGTACCGCATCTCGGTGGCGCCGGGCGCCCGCGAGTCGCTGCGCCTCGCGGTCGTCTATCACAAGGAAGGCACAGAGCGCAGCCGCCCCGTGCTAGAGGCGCTGTTGCACGATCAGCGCGTGCTGCACGATACGCAACGTTACTTCACGGCGCGGCTGGCCGACGCGCGCTTTCTCACGCCGTCGCCGGCGATCAGCCGCGGGGTCGCGTGGTCCAAAGCCAACATGCTGCGGATCGTCAAGGAGTATCCGCACGGCTGGGGCGCGACGAACTCACCGCCCTCGGATATTCTGGTGTCGCGCGACACGTCGTGGATGGTCCACGGCTTCGATTACTTTTGGCCGGAGTTCAGCCGGCGCGCGCTCGCCGTGTTCAACGACGCGATCGAAGAGAACGGCCTCATGGTCGAGTACGTGCGTGGCGTCAGCGGCTATAAGACGCACTACGACCTGAACATCAACGACGACTCGCCGCTGCACCTTATCGCGATGCTGCATCACTACAACGCCACACTCGACGACGCGTGGGTGCGCGAGCACCTCGCGATGATCGTCAAGCTTACCGATTATCTGCTCTCGCAGCGCGACGACCGCGGGCTGATCTACTGCCGAGCGAAAGGCGTGGATTTATACGGAATATCGTCATGGCGGAACATCATTCCCTACTACACGCTCGACGGCGCCGTAACTGAGATCAACGCCGAGGCGGTGTTCGCGCTGGAGGCGGCCGCGATGCTCTGCGCGATCGTCGGCGACACCGAGCACTGGGAGCGTTACGGCGAGGAGTCCCGCCGAATGCGCGAGGCGATGATGGACTACCTCTACAACGACGATACGGTTGCCTTCGTGCTCAACTACGATCAGGACGGCAACTACCAAGACAACTTCACGGCCGACGAGATCTTCCCGGTGCTCTTCAACATCGCCGAAGAAACGGAGCGCCGCGCGATCTTGAAGCGGCTGTCGGAGGCCGACTTCATCACGCCCGTCGGAATTCGCACGATCTCGACCGCGGATGCATGGTACTTCCCATCCTACGGATTCGGATTGCTCGGCGGAGTTTGGCCGGACTTGACCCTGTGGTATGCGGTTGCCCTCGCGCGCAATGGCATGACCGATGAAGCCGTGCATTTTCTCGACGTTTCCTATGCCGCCATGGAAGGCGGCAGCCCCCGCAACACTGTGCCCGGTGAGTTTGCCGAGTGGTTCGACGGCGGCTCGCTTAGCAATCGCGGCATGTACCTGTCGCCGTGGACGGGAGCAAAATATCTGTGGGCCGTCGCGGAGACCATCGGCGGCTTGAACGGATATCGCACGAGCGGCCGCCCCCATTTGGCGCCGCTGCGTCCGAAGGACTGGCAGTGGATCGCAGCGGCGCGCGTTCACTGGGGCGGCCGCCGCTGCACGTACGTCATCGATCTGCGCAACGACGTGATTTACGGTGACATGCCCGAGCTTTCGGCGGAAGAGCCCTTTACGTGCATCTATGCTGGGCGCGACGTGAGCGACGAGGTGACGACGTCGCCGGCCGAGGTCGGCGCCATCGCATTTGAAGACGAGACGGGCGCCGTACGTATCTTCGTGGGTAACCATCTGGATCGCCCTCGCAACGTGCTCTTGGAGTTCAGGGGGCACACCGCGCGAGTGGACATGGGGCCGGGCGACCTGCGCGAGGTCCACCTGATCGGTAAGCCGAGCGATCGTCGCGCCCGGGCGGCAAAACTCGACGTGCTGCGTCCGCTCGCGCGCGTATGATGGCAGGGTGATGCAGCCGCAACTGCGGTTTCCCACGCTGGTGCTTGCGATCGGTGCGCTCGTCTTGCTCGCCGCCGTCGCCATCGGCGAACGGATGGGCGATCGCGTGATCGGGCAGGCGACGCAGCAATCTCTGGAGTCGGTGGGGCCGATCTCGGTGAGCCCATCGCCGGATGCCTCGGCACGTCCGTACGGCCCGGATTGGAAGCGCTCGCAGGCGCTCTCTGCCGCGGGCGATCCGCGCTTCCCCGATCCGCGCGTTCCGCCGCAGCCGCTGCCGACGCTCGCGCCCACCCCGTCGCCCAGGCCTGCGACGCCGAAACCAACCGCGACGCCGATACCGAACGTGCCGATCTGGCGTCAGAAACCGTTGCCGACCTTTGCGCCGTCGGCCGGTCCGGAAGGTCCGCAGACGCCATCTCCGTCAGCGACGTCGTCGCAGACGCCGCCCGCCGTCGTGGAGTCGCCCCGGCCGTAACCTTTCCAGGTCCGGGACGGGTCGGGCTGATAAGATAAAGCTATGGAAAGCACAGGAACGATAACCGTTAAGCGCGGGCTTGCTCAGATGTTGAAAGGCGGCGTCATCATGGACGTGGTGACGC
>JAFAXS010000167.1 GCA_019240755.1 Vulcanimicrobiota bacterium | reverse complement strand
GCTCGCCGCCCGGCCCTGTGCCGAGCTGCGGCGCAGTCTGGCCGCGAGCATCGTCGGACAGGAGCACGTCGTTACCGGTCTCATCGTCGCGCTGCTGTGCCGAGGACACATCTTGCTCGAAGGTCCGCCCGGCGTTGCCAAGACGTTCGCATGCCGAGCGCTCGCGGGTTCGCTCGACGCCGCATTCAAGCGAATTCAGTTCACGCCCGATCTGCTGCCGAGCGACGTTCTCGGCTCCCGCGTCTTCGATCAGCGGCAGTCCAGCTTTACAACGCTCCTCGGTCCTATTTTCGCCAACGTTATCTTGGCCGATGAGATCAATCGGGCGCCTGCGAAAGTTCAGGCTGCGTTGCTGGAGGCGATGCAGGAGCGCCAGGTTACAATCGGTCCGCAGACCTATGCGCTGCCCGACCCGTTCATCGTGATGGCGACGATGAATCCCCTCGACGACGCGGGAACGTACGCCCTGCCGCTCGCGCAGTGCGATCGCTTTCTGATGAAGGTGACGGTCGGCTATCCCACCGCCGAGCAGGAACTGCAGATCGTGCAGCGTTGTGGCGGCGGCGATGCGCGCGGATTCAGCCCCGTCGCGACACTCGACGATCTACGAGCCTGGCAGCGGATCGCGCGCGACGTCCACGTCGACGAACGCGTTCGTCGCTACGTCGTGTCCATCGTGGCGGCCACGCGCGGATCGTCGCCCTACGTTGACCATGGGGCCGGTCCCCGTGCGGCGCTGGCGCTCGACGCCGTCGCCCGTGCCCAAGCGCTTCTCGACGGGCGCGCGTTCGTGCTGCCCGACGACGTCCGCCGCGCGGCGACCGGCGTGCTCAGCCACCGCATGCAGTTCAGCGATCGCGCGGTGGCCGATGCAGTCACCCCTAACGATATCATCCGAGATATTGTCGCCACCGTGCCGCCGCCGTGAGGGCGATGACGATTCGCGATGCTCTTTTGAATGGCCGACGGCGCCCGAAGCGCCGCGGAGTAGGAGCGACCCCAGCGTCCCGTGGCGACGGCTACGAGTTCGCGGAGCTACGCGCCTACGGGGCAGGTGATGATGCCAGGCGAATTGATTGGGCCGCGAGCGCACGCTCGGGTGAGCTACAGACGCGCGTTCTGCTGGAAGAAACCGCATTGACGATCGCTTCGATCGTCGATACGTCCGCTTCGATGAACGTCGGTCGGGCCCGCGCGCTGGCGCGCGCCGCAGACGAAGCGCTGCGAGCGTGGCGCGCATCTGCGACCGCAGACGATCGCTACATTGCGATCGGAGCAGGACGCGCAGAAGCGTTTGACCTTGTGACGTCGTTATCGCGAGCGCGCCGGCTGCTTCCGCGCGGCGCCGCGCTACTGGTGATCGGCGATTGGTACGATCTTGCCTCCGTTGATGCGCTCGAGGTCGTCATGCTCGGCACCCGCCTCGATTGCACGGCGCTGGTGGCGCGCGATCCCTGGCACGACGACTTGCCGCTTGCGGGGTTCGTGCGCCTGCGTGGCGCCGAGGGCGGCCGCCGCCGCGTCTTCATCGGCGCTCGCGAGCGCGGGAACTACCGCGAGGCCGTCGCCTTGCGGGAGCGCGCCGTGCGCGCACAGCTTGGGGGCGCCGGCTGGCGCACGGGGATACTAGCCGAGCAGGACGGCGCAGCGTCGCTGCGCGCCGCATTCGGCGTGCGAGCGTGACGCTCGCGCATCCGTGGACGGCGGCCGCGGGCGCCGCGATCATCGCGCTGTGCGCCGCGTTCGTGCGACGCGCGCACCGGCGGGCGAATGGCCGCGCGTTCGCCTACTCGAATCTGGAGTTCTTTGACGCCGCCGCGCGTCCGCGCACGTGGATTGTGCCGGCGCTCGACGCTCTCTGGCTGCTCTCGTTCGCCGGCGTCGCGATCGCAGCGGCGCGGCCGCATCTCGCGCTCTCCGCGCCTGCGTCCAACTCGAGCGTGATCGTTTGCATCGACACTTCCGGGTCGATGGCGTCCACGGACGTCGTTCCCACGCGGGCCGCAGCTGCCGCGAGCGCCGCTCGCGCGTTTATCGCCGCCTCGCCCGCAAGCGTCAAGATCGGGATCGTAGCGTTCTCGCAAACCGCAATCGTGCTCGCACCGCCCACCGATGACCGCGCGGCCGCTTCGGCGGCACTCGCGCGCCTCCCGGCGCCCAACGGTCCGACGGCTATCGGCGACGCGCTCGAAAGCGCCGCCGGGTTGTTTCCGCCGTTCGGCGTGCACGCGATCGTGCTGATTACCGACGGCGTGAGCAACGCCGGTCGCGATCCGACCGCCATCGTGTCAACGCTCGCCGCCCAACACATTCCCATATTCGGCATCGGCGTAGGCACGCGCACCGGCGACCGGATCGCGCGCACCGGCGAGCGTGCGACGCTCGACGAAGCCGCACTGCGCGGGTACGCGCACTCGACCGGCGGAAGCTATGCGCAGGCCGACTCCGGGGAGACGCTCCGCGCCGCGATGCGACGCCTCGGCCGCACCACCACAGAAGCGCGGCGTGACGTCGACTGTGCGCTCGCGTTCGCGCTGGCCGGCGCGTCCGGGCTCTGCCTCGCGTTCTTGATAGCCTCCGCAGTCGGCACGCATCCATAACCAGCCGTGCCGATGCAGAGGGAGTTTCTCTCGCTCTCGGTAATGTCACCGGCCCAGAATGCCCCGGCGCAACGTCATGGTCATCGGCTCGGGGCCGATCGTTATCGGCCAAGCCGCTGAGTTCGATTACGCCGGCGTTCAAGCGTGCCGAGCGTTGCGCGAAGAACGGCACCGCGTCGTACTCGTCAACTCGAATCCGGCGACTATCATGACCGATCCCGAGATCGCCGACGCCGTCTATTTGGAGCCTCTAACCGTCGAATCCATCGCGGAGATCATTGCACGCGAACGGCCCGACGCGCTGCTCCCGACGCTCGGCGGGCAGACCGGGCTCAACCTAGCGGTCGAACTGGACGAAGCCGGAGTTCTCTCACGGTACGGCGTCGAGCTTCTCGGAACGCCGATCGAAACGATTCGCCTGGCGGAAGATCGCCAACAATTCAAACTGAAGATGGAAGCGATCGGCGAGCCCGTCGCGCGCAGCGCGGTGATCACGGCCGTGGAGCAGGGCGTTGAGTTCGCGCGACACACGGGATACCCGCTCGTCGTCCGGCCCGCGTACACGCTCGCCGGTACCGGAGGCGGCCTCGTGCACGACGAGACGGAGCTGCGCGCGACCCTGAACGCCGGCTTGGCCGCCAGCCTCATCCATCAGGTGTTGCTGGAAACGTCGCTGCTCGGCTGGAAAGAGATCGAGTACGAAGTGCTGCGTGACGCCGGCGACAACTGCATCGTCGTCTGCAATATGGAGAACTTCGATCCGGTCGGCGTGCACACGGGCGATTCCATCGTCATCGCCCCGTCGCAAACGCTGTCGGACGTCGAGTATCAGCTCTTGCGGACCGCCAGCATCAACGTCATCCGCTCGCTGAACGTGCAAGGGGGCTGCAACATTCAGTTCGCCCTCCATCCCGAGCGGTGCGAATATGCGATCATCGAGGTGAACCCGCGCGTCTCGCGAAGCTCGGCCTTGGCGTCCAAAGCGACCGGATACCCGATCGCGAAGATCGCCACGCGTATTGCGCTTGGCCAGCGGCTGTACGAAATCCCAAATCCCGTCACGGGCGTAACGAAAGCCGCGTACGAGCCGACCCTCGATTACGTGGTCGTCAAAATTCCACGCTGGCCTTTCGATAAGTTCCCGTTTGCCGACACGTCGCTCGGCACGCAGATGAAGTCGACGGGCGAAGCGATGGGAATCGGCCGGACGTTCCGCGCGGCGCTGCTGAAGGCCGTTCGAGGACTGGACCTGCGCCGCTCGCGGTTGACGGGACATCACGCGGAATGGAGCGCCGGCGAACTGGAGGCGGCGATCGAGCGCCCTACGGATGAGCGCCTCTTTGCGCTCTGCGAGCTGGTTCGCCGCGCCCCCGCCGCACAACGCGACGCAGCCGTCGAGCGCGTCCACGCTCTGTCCGGAATCGACTGCTTCTGGCTCTACGAGCTCGCGGAGCTCGTCGCGCTCGAGCAACGTCTCGACTCAGGCTCAGAGGCGCGGGACCATCTCGAGGCGTTGGAAGCTGGGTACTCGACGGCGAGCCTCAACGGAGCCGCCAAATCGCGCGAGCGCTGCGCGGCGGCCTCCGCCTTTCGAATGGTGGATACCGCTGCCGCCGAGTTCCCCGCCAAGTCGCCGTACTACTACATCTCGCGCGGCGAATGCGACGAGATGCGAGCGACGCGGTCGCCGGCGGTCGTCGTCGTCGGGAGCGGCCCAATTCGCATCGGTCAGGGAATCGAGTTCGATTATAGTTGCGTTCACGCAGCCTGGGCGCTGCGAGCGGCGCACCATTCCCCGGTCGTCGTCAACAACAATCCCGAAACGGTCTCGACCGATTTCGACGTCTCGGATGCCCTCGTCTTCGAGCCGCCGGATGCGGACGAAGTGGAAGCTGCCTATCGCGCCACGGCCGCAAGCGGCGTGCTCTTGGCGTTTGGCGGCCAAACCGCCATCAATCTCGCCGCCGAGCTCAGCCGGCGCGGCCTGCGGATTCTCGGCAGCGACCGTCGTTCGCTGGACATGGCTGAGAATCGCGAACAGTTCGACGCCGCGCTGGCGCGTCTCGGCGTCGAACGTCCCCAAGGACGCGCCGCGCGCAGCTTCCGCGAGGCGCGCGCCATCGCGCGCGAGCTCGGTTTTCCGGTCTTGGTGCGCCCCTCGTTCGTCTTGGGCGGCCGCGCGATGGAGATCGTGCACGACGAGGCGCAGCTTGCCGCATACGCGCAGTCCGCGCCGCCGATCCATGAAGACGCGCCCTTGCTCGTGGATAAGTATCTGCGCGGGCTGGAAGTCGAGGTTGACGCCGTCTTCGACGGCGACGATGTCTTGATCCCGGGCATCTTCGAGCACGTCGAGCGTGCCGGGATTCACTCCGGCGATTCAATCAGCGTCTATCCCGTCCAAACCATCGACGCGGCGACCGAAGCACGCATTGCCGACGTAACGTCCGCGATCGCGCGAGAGCTGCGCATTCGAGGCCTGATCAACGTTCAGTTCGTGATGCAAAGCGGGCGTCTCTATATCATCGAGGCAAACCCGCGCGCCAGCCGCACCGTGCCGATCATTCAGAAGGCGACGGGAATCAACTTGGTGGCCGCTGCGACGCGAATAGCGCTGGGCGAGAAGCTTCGCAACATGGAATATGGCACGGGCTTGTGCCCGCACGTTCCATACGTCGTGGTCAAAGTGCCCGTCTTTTCTTTCTCGAAGATGCGCGGCGTGGAAACGGTGCTCGGGCCGGAGATGAAGTCGACGGGCGAGGTGCTCGGCATCGACGAACACTTCGGCGGCGCATTGCGCAAGGGATTCCTCGCGGCCGGCGTGCCTCTGCCCACGAGCGGCGGCCGGATCTTGGTCTCGATCAGCGACGAAGAGAAAGAGGAGGCGGCGCCGATTTTGCGCGCTTATACGCTGCTCGGACATTCGTTGATTGCAACGCCCGGCACGCGCGATTTCCTGCGCGCCGCCGGCATAGACAGCGCGTCCGTGAATAAAATTGCCGATGGCTCGCCGCACGTGCTAGATGTCATCGCCGGCCGGAGCGTCGATCTCGTGATCAACGACGCACGCGCCGCGCGGGAAATCTCCGACGACTACAAGATTCGCCGCGCTGCGGTCGAAGCGAACATCGCGTGTTTGACGAGTTTAGATACGGCGCGGGCACTCGTGGAGGCCCTCAAAAGCAAGGCCGGCCCGCCGCGCAGCCTGCAAGAGTATCGCAGCGCGGCGACGCTCGCGTCATAGGCTCGCGCGGATCCGGCGCCGTTGTCGCGGTCGGCGGCAACGACGCGACGCTTGCGGTTGCGAGCGGCCTTCGCCCCACGGAGCCGGGAGGCGACGTCACGATCCGTTTGATTCCGTTGGCATGGACGCCGATCGGCGTGGTGCTCGGAACGGTGCGCCAAGAGGTCGGCGTGCCACTGCAGCGGCTGTACGAGTGGATCGACCGCACGTTTTCGGCGGACGATGAAGGCGCCTTCGTGCCCTCGATGCGCGACGTGGAACTCCTCGCGCGAATCGGTTGGAACGAACCGTTCCCCGCAGAGCTGCGCGGCGAAAACGTGGTCAACCTCGAAGATTTGCCTCCCGAACTCGTCGAGGCTCTCGAGCGCCCCTCCGCTGAGCTCGTGCAATGCGCGACGTGCCGGCGGCTTTGCGTCCGCGACGACTTCAAGTGGAACGATAAGCAGCTCTGCGCCTGGGATTACCATGCGACCGTTTTCGGCCGGCGGGGTCCCTGGCATTCCGGGACGTATGAACCGCGACATTTTTCGACGCTGCCCGTCTGCGCGTACGTCGTCGAAGCGCTGCTCGAAGAGCTGCGGGTCGAGACCGTCTTGATGTTGGGCGCAGTCGAGGAAGAAGCGGCGCAGCGCATCGTCGCGGCATTGCTTGCGGGCGAACCGGACCGCGCGCACCTGGCCGTACGAACCGGCGACGGACTCGCAGTCCTCCGCGAAGGATGACCAACAGGTCGATCCGGACGCTATCGGGGTTCTTCGTGGCCTTCTTTGCAGTGCTGGCCCTTCGCCAGGCGTACGTGCAGATCGTCGCAGCCCCGTCGATCGCCGCTCGTCCGAATAACCCTCGCCACGTACTGCTCGACGATTTTCGGGGGCGGATCCTCGCCAGCGACGGGACGGTCTTGGCGCACACCGTCGGCTCGCAGCGACTCTATCCGCTGGGAGCGGCCGCCGCGCAGGCCGTCGGATATCTTTCGGCGCGATATGGGCAGAGCGGCATCGAGGAGGCGTTCGACGGCGCGTTGACGCCGCCCGACTCGAGCGGCGACACGCTCGCGCAAATCGCGAGCCTCGCCGCGGCGCTGCGCGGAAGCGCGCGCGCGGCGCAGGGTGCCGACGTCGTCACGACGATCGAGCCGGCGATCCAAAACGTGCTCTTCTCGTCGCTGTCTCGCTATCCGCGGGCCGCCGGGGTGGTGCTCGATCCGCGCAGCGGGGCGGTGTTGGCGCTGGCCAGCGTGCCGAGCTACGACCCGAATCAATTCGACAGCGAATTTCCGGCATTGCGTGACGACCCGGAATCGCCGCTGCTCGACCGCGCAACCGACGGCCTCTATCCTCCGGGATCGACGTTCAAGCTCTTTACCGCGGCCGCCGCGCTCGACAGCGGCACCGTAACCATGGATTCGCACTTCGACGATCCTGGGTACTTGGCAATCGGTAACTTTCTCTTGCACGACAACGAAAGCGAAGCGACGGGCTACCAGGACTTGACGAACGCCTTTGCGCTCTCGAGCAACGTCGACTTCGCCCAGATCGCTCTGCGGATGGGGACGCAGACGTTCTATCGCTATCTCGACCGCTGGGGGATCGGTGCACCGCTGGACTTCGATCTCCCCGTGCAGACGGATCGTGTCCCGCCGCAGTCCTCCATCGTGCCGGGCGAGCTGGCGCAGATGGGATTCGGTCAAGGCGCGCTTCTGATGACCCCACTTCGCATGGCGCTCCTCGCATCAACGATTGCGAATGCCGGCAGCGAGCCGCGACCGTATCTCGTGCGCGAAATCGTCCGCAACGGAAGCACCGCGAGCGGCGCAACTGCGGCGACGCTGGCGAACCCGGTATCGGCCGAAACGGCAGCGAAGGTAACGTCAATGATGGTTGCGGTCGTGCAACGGGGAACGGGAACGCCGGCGCGGTTGCCGGACGTCACCGTCGCCGGAAAGACGGGAACCGCCACCAACCCTCGCGGTCGCTCGCACGCGTGGTTCGTCTGCTTCGCGCCCGCGGCGAGTCCCCGCGTCGCCGTGGCCGTGGTGGTCGAAAACGTCGGATACGGCGCAACCTACGCCGCGCCGATCGCTCGAGCGGCGTTGGCCGCCGCCCTGGAAAGGGTGCGCTAAGCGTTGGTCGAGGAACGCGTCTTCAATAACCGCTATCGCCTCGATCGAAAGCTCGGCGAGGGCGGCATGGCGACGGTCTTCTGCGGCACCGACATCCTGCTGCGCCGGCGCGTTGCGATCAAGGTTTTGCGAGAGCAGTATGCTGCCGATGAGGAGTTCGTGCGGCGTTTTTACCAAGAAGCTGAATCGGCGGCAAAGCTCTCGCACCCGAACATCGTCAACACCTATGACGTCGGGCGGCAGGGCGATACGTACTTCATCGTTATGGAGCTCGTGGACGGCGCTTCCTTGGGCGAGATCATTGCTGCCGACGGGCGGTTGCCCGAACCCGTCGCGATCGATTATGCCGCTCAGATCGCCAGCGGTCTGGCGTACGCGCATCGCCAGGGCCTGCTGCACCGCGACATCAAGCCGGCCAACATTCTCGTCACGCGCGACGACGTCGTCAAGCTCTCGGATTTCGGAATCGCTCGAGCGGTATCGCAGCAGACGATGGCCCTGACCAAGCCGGGACTGGTCATGGGCAGCGTCTACTACATCTCTCCGGAACAAGCCCAGGAACACGAAGTGCACGAGACCGCTGACCTCTATAGTCTCGGCGTCGTCCTCTTCCAAATGCTCACGGGAAAGCTGCCCTACACCGGCGAGTCGCCCGTCACCGTGGCTCTGAAGCATATCGGCGATCCGGTTCCGGTGATCGACGTCGAAGCGAGCGGTATCAGTCCGGCGCTCGCGGCGATCGTCAACAAGCTGCTGCAGAAGAAGCCCGAACATCGTTTTGCTTCCGCGAGCGACCTCGCGACCGCACTGCGGGAGGCGCGCGAACGGCCGGCGATCGCCGGTTACCGCATCGCCGACGACGCCCCGGCCGGTGGGCGCCGCGTTTCCGCGCAGCTGCCGCCGCGACGCTCACCGATGCCGGATCGCGCCGTCGTCGCGCCCATTGAGCAACGGCGCAGCTCGCGTGCGTGGGCCGTCGGCGCGTTGCTGGTCGCGCTCGCAGTTGCAACCGGACTCGGCTATCTGCTCTTTGCCAAGCCCCTGCACCCGTTTGGCTCGCAACTGCTCGTCGCGGATTACACCGGCATGACGCAAACGCAAGCACAGCGTGCCGTGGTCAATGCCGGCTTTCGAGCTCGATTCACAAAATCGGCGAGCGAAACGGTGCCTGCCGACCGGGTCATCCGGCAGTCGCCGCAAGCCGGCACGGCCGTCGACCGGAATCAGGTGATCGAGCTCGTGATCAGCAACGGCAAGCCGCTGCGCGGGCTAGAAGACGTTCGCGGTTATAGCGTCAGCGACGCGCAGCGGAGCCTGCAGCAAGAAGGCTTCGCGGTTACGGTCGTCCGGCGCTTCGATAACACGGTCAAAGACAACGTCATCGATCAAAGCCCGAAGGCCGAGGCCAAGGTGCCCGAAGGGATCCGCGTGACGCTGATCGTGTCGAACGGCCCCGCTCCGGTCGTCGTTCCAAGCTTCGTCGGCATGAAAACGCAGGCCGCACAGGCGCTAGCCGATCGCGCTGGCGTGACGATCGATGCGACCCAGACCATCGCCGGCGAGCCGCCGGATACCGTGTCATCGCAGAGCATCGCTAAGGGAACGAAAGTCGACCGCGGCGCGACCGTCCGGCTCGTCATCAACACCGGCATGCCCTCGCAGCCGGCGCAGCCCGGGAACGGCCCGGTCGTGACGCTGCCGAACCTGATCGGCATGGACTACGCAACGGCCCGCGCGACGCTCGCGCAGGCCGGCTTCGACATCGCGGTCCGCTACGCGCAGCAGAGCGTCAACTACGGCACGATCGTCGCCCAGTCGCCGTCCCCCGGTCCGCAAGCACAGGGGATCACCGTGACGATTACGCTCTCCGTTTCAGGTGAAGTGCCCGATACCGGCGGGATGACGCCGACGGATGCGATCGCGGTGTTGCGTTCCTACGGTTATTCCGTCTCGCGCTGGGAGTACACGACCAGCGTCGGCGCGAGCGGCAAGGTCGTGGGGACCGATCCCGCCGCAGGGACCTCCCTCGCCCCGGGTTCGTCCCTGAGCGTGACCGTGAACGGCACGCCCCCGCCGCAGTGACCGCTGCGCCGTCGCAGAGCATCCGAATCTTAGGAATCGACCCGGCGCTACGAAGCACCGGCTATGGCGCCATCGAATTTCGTGCGGGTCGAGTCGGACTGATCGAAGCCGGCGTCATCGTACCGCGCTCCAGCGCAACGCTCGAAGAACGCTTGCGGGAACTGCATGCCGGCATCACCGACGTCATCGCTCAAACCGCACCCAGCCTGCTCGTTATCGAAGAACTGTACTCAGGCTACAAGAATCCGCGCACGGCGTTGCTGATGGGTCACGCGCGCGGCGTCCTCTGTTTGGCGGGCGCGCAGGCGGGAGTTGCGGTCCATACGATGGCCCACGCGCGCGTCAAGCGAGCCCTCGTGGGATCGGGCAGCGCGCGTAAGGAGCAGGTGAACGCCATGATCACGCAACTTCTCGGTCTGCGACGCTCGCCGAAGCCGCACGACGTTTCCGACGCGTTGGCACTCGCCCTCGCGTTCCTCAATGCCTCCACTTCGCACGGCGCGCTGCGACGTGTTCGCTAGAATCTCAGGCTCGCTCGTCGAGCTGCGACCCGACGCGGCGGTGATCGAGGCCGCAGGGCTGGGCTATGAGATTCTACTTCCCCCGTGCATCGCCGAGAAGCTGCCCACCGCGCCGGGCGGCCACGTGACGCTCGAGATCTATGCTGTGATGAATCTCGACGGAAAGAGCGGCCGTTTCACGTATTACGGATTCACGAACGCCGTCGAACGCGACTTCTTCGAGGCGCTGCTGACGGTCGCATCGATCGGTCCGCGGTCGGCCGCGCGAGCATTTTCCGCGCCGATGTCCACGATTGCGGCGGCGATCGATCGCGGCGATCACGTCTTTCTGAAAAGCCTTCCGGGGATCGGACAGCAGAAGGCGCGCGACATCGTGGCGAAACTGCAGGGGAAGGTTACGAAGTTTTTGCTGATTCAGGATGCTCCAGTGCCGCGCCCCACGGCGATACCCGACTTCGCGGACGAGGCGCTGGCCGTGCTGTTGCAACTGGGCTACAAGCGCGCTGAGGGTGAAGCGATGATCCGCGAGACGCTCGAAGCGAATCCGGCGCTCGATGAAGCGGAACGGTTGCTGGCAGAGATCTACCGGCGGAGAGCAAAGGAATCGGCGTGAGCGATGCCAACGCGCGCCGGCGAATTCTGGGGCCGGCCGACGCATCGGACGAAGCGCGATCACCGTGGCAGACGCCGCGACCCGTGGACCCGCAGGATTCGCTCGAAGACGAGCTCTACGGGGCGAGCCTCCGGCCGAAATCGTTCGACGAGTACGTGGGCCAGCAACGCGTCGTCGAAAATCTGCGAATCTCGATCGACGCAGCGAAGCGGCGCGCCGAACCACTCGAGCATGTGCTGTTCTACGGTCCGCCCGGTCTCGGCAAGACCACCCTAGCCGGTCTCATCGCGCGTGAGCTCGGCGCGAACTTCCGTCCCACGAGCGGGCCGACGCTCGAGAAGCCCAAGGATCTCGTGGGGATTCTCACCTCGCTTGAAGACGGCGACGTGTTTTTCGTCGACGAAATCCATCGCTTGGGGCGAGTCGTGGAAGAGTTTCTCTATCCGGCGATGGAGGATTTCCAAATCGATTTCGTCGTCGACCGCGGCGCATACGCGAAGACGCTGAAGCTGCCGTTAAAGCGCTTCACGCTCGTGGCCGCGACCACGCGCGCCGGGATGCTTACCGCGCCGCTGCGTGAGCGTTTTGGGATCGTGCATCATCTCGATTACTACGCACCGGCCGAACTGGAGCGGATCGTTCGCCGTTCTGCGGAGGTCTTGGGCGTTCCGATCGATCCCGACGCCGCCGCCGCCATAGCCACGCGCAGCCGCGGTACGCCGCGGGTGGCGAATCGGCTGTTGCGCCGCGTCCGTGACTTTGCGGAGGTGCGCGCCGACGGACGCATCACGGCCGGGATT
>JAFAXS010000160.1 GCA_019240755.1 Vulcanimicrobiota bacterium | reverse complement strand
TCCGGCGAAGTCCTAGAATATCCGCCGGGCCAACTCAAACCAAACTTCACCATACCGCTGCCAGGCGGAGCCGTCGGTCTTGCAGTCGACGCGAAAAGCAACGTGTACGTCACCGAATACGGCAGCACCGGACGCATCGTCAAATTTAAGCCGCATTCAAAACAAGGCAAAGACCTCGGGATCAGCCTGGGCTTCGCCGGACGATTGATCCTGGATAAGAAAGGCAACATCATCGTCTGCGATCAGGGCGCCTCCGCCGTGGATGTCTTTCCACCCGGCGCGACGCAGCCGTCGAAGCAAATCAAAGGCCCGTTCGTCGATCCGTTCGCGCTAGCGCTGGACAAAGGCGAAAGACGCCTCTTCGTGGCCGACGGGGCCGGCGATTCGGTGTACGTCTATTCGTATCCAAAGCTAAGGCCAACCACGACGATCAGCCGTAGCGCGACATCGTATGGAATAGCGATCGATCCACCTGCGCCGCTGCATTAAAGCGTAGACCACCGGCCCAAACGGCCCTCGCGGTACTCCGAGACCCTGCGCCTTCCGATGGGTCAGATGGTCTACGCATTGGAGCCCAACCGGACCCGGTAAAGGCCGGGGCGCTCGTGCTACCATGGAGAGTATGAAGCCGGCCGATAATCTCTTTGGTACGTTATTCTTTGTCGCGCTACTCGCGGGGTGCAGCGGTGGATCGCAATCATCAACCCTCGCCCCATCTGGACTGACGGGGACGGGCGAGCGCTCCTGGATGGCGCCTCAGGCGAAGTCCAACCATCTTATCTACGTTTCGAATGGCAATATGGGTTCGGGGACCGGCACGGTCAACGTGTACTCGTGGCGCCTCAGGACCCAAGTTGGAACGCTATCGGGCTTCCGCATACCAAGAGGCATCTGCGTCGACAAAGCGCAGAACGTTTGGGTCACCGACTACAGCGCAATGCAGATCGTCGAGTATGCGCACGGCGGCACAACGCCGCTTCAGACGTTGGTCTTTCCTTTTGGAGGGCCGACTGCATGTTCGGTTGACACGGTGACCGGCGATATTGCAATCGTGAGTCAAGGCGGGGGAACGGCTCCAGCAGGCGTGTTCGTTTATACCAGTCCATCAAGCACGCCTACCCAGTACACGAACTCAAGTTTTTCGAGTTATGTCGGCGCCGCCTACGATAATCTTGGCAATCTCTTTGTAGATGGCGTGGGCACGGGGTCGAGCACGTTCGCTTTGGCGGAGGTTCCCAGCGGCGGAACCACGCTCGCGAGCGTTTCCGTGGGCCAGAGCATAACATACCCTTCCAGCCTTCAATGGGATGGCAAATATCTGGCGATCTGTGATCGCGGGAATAGCCCAAGCGTGGTGTACGAGTTCTCTATCTCGGGTTCCGCCGCAACGCTGCAAGGTACAACGAGCCTGGGCAACTCGAGCAACGTACAACAGTTTTGGGTTCCAAAGTTCACGAGCGGTAAGACGAATCCGCAAGGCACGCGAATCGTCGCGGCGGACTATAACAATAACGACGTGCCGGTTTGGTCGTATCCGGCGGGCGGGACCCCGCTACGGACCATTACCACCGGCATCATGGCGCCATTGGGAATCGCAGTCAGCAAGTGAGGGAAGGCAATGGACCTATTTGGCGTAGCCGAACGCTACGCCAATAGGTCCATTCGGCTTCGCTGACCGCTAGGCCGACAGGCTCGGCTTTGCGAAAAGGAGTAACCGCGGTCACGACTGGATCGCAATCTAAGCGCTACGCTTTAGGCATTTGTGCGAGCCTTCTACTGTTCGCAGGCTGCGGCGCAAAGATCGGCACCGTGCCCCAGGGAAACGGCACGCCCGCATTTCTCCCGTTGCGCCACGCTAAGAGCATCCTCTATGGCTTTAAAGGCAGCCCCGACGGCGAAAGCCCATATGGAGACTTGATCTTCGATCAGAAAGGCGCGCTTTACGGGACTACGTACGACGGAGGCGCCTACTACTTCGGGTCGGCTTTCAAGCTGACGCCCTCGAGCCGCGGCTACACCGAGAGTGTGCTCTGGAGCTTCGGCAGCAACTCGTACGACGGCGGGAAGCCCTATGCCGGTCTGACGCTCGGCAAGGAGGACGCACTTTACGGCACGACTCCGTTCGGCGGGAAGCGCAGCTGGGGAACCGTCTTCAAGTTGACGCCTTCAGTATCGGGCTACGCCGAGAGCATCCTTTGGAACTTCGACAACGGAAAGGGTGGCGGAAGCCCATTCGGTGCTCTGATCTTCGACGGGAAGGGCGCGCTCTACGGCACGACCGTAGGCGGCGGAGAGTACGGACAAGGAACGGTCTTCAAGTTAACACCCTCGCATTCCGGCTACACTGAGACCGTCGTTCACAGCTTTTGCGCGAAAGCCAACTGTAAGGACGGCGCTTACCCCGTCGCCGGCGTAGTCTTCGGAAACGACGGTGCGCTTTACGGGACAAGCTTTTTAGGAGGCAGCGGCGACTGCGTGCAAAACGGACAAAAAGCTGGATGCGGCACGGTGTTCAAGCTCATGCCCTCGGGATCGGCGTACCGCATTCTCTACAGCTTTAAGAATGTCCCGGACGGCGCCTATCCGTCGGCAGGCGTAACCCTCGACGAGAGCGGCGCGCTCTACGGCACAACGATGTCCGGCGGCAACGCCGGTAGATCGTCCGACGATGCCGGCACTGTCTACAAGTTAACGCCGTCGCAATCGAAGTACCGCGAAACCGTTCTGCATAACTTTACAGGCGGCAACGACGGTGGAAACGTAAACGCCCGCGTGATTCTGGGCGTCAACGGAGTGCTTTTCGGAACTAGTTACTACGGTGGGCGTGACAACGATGGAACGGTGTTCAAACTGACGCCTCCAGGATATGTCGAGCGTGTGTTCCATAGCTTTAGGGGAGGCGACCACGGCCAGTGGCTCGTTAGTGCCGTAACGCTCGGCTCTAACGGCGGACTTTACGGCACAACCAGTGCGGGAGGCAACTGCTTCAACTGCGGCACTGTGTTCGAATTACAGCCGTAAGGGCAGCTAAGAACCGGCGTTGCAAGAGTGGCCTCCCCTAGGAAGCAGGCGCCGGCCAGATAAGCAGGTAACTCGGCTACCTTAACATTCCGAGATTAGGGTGGTCGTTCATGAGCTTGGTTTCGAGATTAGCACTCGGCGGCGTTGTCGCGATCACGTTGGCGATACTCCAAAAGCCGGCAGCCGATGCCGCAACGACCGCGCAAGACGATTGCCGGTTCTTTAACGCCGCGAGCGGCAGCCACATAACGCGCAGCTCGCGCGTGGTAAATCAGATCGGGATAGGGCGTGGCGCCGTAGGCAACTATTGCGCACGCACTCCAGCTGCAATCGATCCTCGCCTCAGCGCGATCGGAAGCGACGGCAAACTCTACAATCTGCGCGACGCGTTTCAAGCGGCGGGATACTTGAGCACGCTGTCAGAGGCCTCCGCGCCGACGCGCGTGCTCGTGGCGCGCCCGCGATACCTGGCTGCGCCGCCCCCGCCTCCGCCGGACCCATGGACGTCAACGCTGCTCCCTCAGTTCGACTCGCTGCGCAAACTTGTCGGCGGCGATTCCAACCCTTGTGGCGACCGCACCAATCAATGCCTGGCGGATCTCGGTACCGCGATAACCGGCGCGGAAACCAGCTCCGCTGCCGTTCAACTCGCGGTGCCCGACTTCGTCGTCGGTTCCAAAGCGATTGGGAAGGATGGACAGCATCCTTTGTTCGGCGCCACGGTCTCCACCACGATCGCGACGCCCGTGCCTTCCGCCTCGCCGTCGTATACGACGGTGACCACGCTGACACTGTCGGCCGAAAACCAGCTGTACAACGCGTTCACGATCACGCAAACCTTCGGCGTGGGAACGCCGGTCACGTATCAACTCAAAACCGACATGGGAACGCCGGTGGGCAATCACGCCTCGTATAGCCTCGGCCCGGTGAGCGGAGCATCCCTAGCGTTGCAACAGTCGCAGACGCTCGGCGGCACGTTCCAGTTTTGCCCTCAGATCAGCATTCCACTCGTTCGCGGCGTCGCGTTCAGCGTCGACGCATCCGCGGCATGCGACGGCACCGCAACGCTCCAGTACGATACGAACCTTACGCCGAACATCGGCTACGTTCGCATCGCGCCGAGCATCGATCTGAAGCTGCGCGGGACCGTTACGGCCAGCGCAATCCTGATCGTCGGCACGGCCCAAGCCGACATCAACATCGCCTCCTTCGACGGCGGCACCGGCGTGATCTATGCCACGTTCGACGAGCCGGGATACGGTCAGATGTTCGCTTTGCGCCCATTCGCGTATTATTCGGGACAAGCGCTGAGCGTCGATGTTACGGTCGCGGTTAAGACGTTCTTCGGCGCGAGGCTCGCGAACCGAACATTCCACGTGTACGACGGCGTCGTCGTTCAGCCGTTATCGCTCGACAAGACCTCGTGGTCGGTAGTACGGCTCGCCGCAACGAGCCACTAAGGAACGGCGTTCGTCAAGAGTTCCCGCTGCAGCACCCGTAGTCGGGGCCGCACGGCGAATTCCGAGGGGCGCCGGCCCAGTCCCGGCGCCGCCGGGACCGTACGTATGGTCCTCCTCGGCGCGATGCAAAACCGCATCGGTCCTTCCCACGATACCGCCCTCGGGTGTCGCCGTATATTCGGGGGAACCCCTACCTTCAGCAGGGGTTCACTCCGAACCGACCGCCGGCGACGCCCCTAGAGGTCTTCCGGATTGATCCCCTTGAGTCGGTCGTACTGCGTCTTCTTGGGCGTCGCGTGAGGGGTGGCGCCCTCCTCGTACTCGCCTTCGTACTGCACGGTTAGCGGTTCGCGGTTGCGCTCGTACGCGCTAACCAGACGGCTCATGCCGTCGCCGTTGCCGCCGCCCATCACCTCCGCCAACGCGGCGTCGTCGGCCGTCATCGTCGCATACGGCAGCTCGAAGTCGTGGCGCGGACGGCCCTCGTCGTCGATGTCCTGGCCTTCCGGCAGCACTTCGACGTTGCGATACCGCGACATCCCCGTTCCCGCTGGAATCAGCTTGCCGATGATCACGTTCTCTTTCAGGCCGAGCAGCGGATCGTACTTGCCTTTGATCGCCGCGTCGGTGAGCACGCGCGTCGTCTCTTGGAACGACGCCGCCGACAAGAACGACTCCGTCGCGAGCGACGCCTTCGTCACGCCGAGAAGCACGGGGTTCGCCGTCGCCTGTTCCTTGCCCGATGCCTTCATCTTCTCGTTGGCCTCGTTGAACGCGGCCGCTTCGACCAGCTGGCCGGGCAGCAGCAGCGTATCGCCGCCCTCGACGATCTTCACCTTGCGCAGCATCGAGCGCACGATCACCTCGATGTGCTTGTCGTTGATGTCCACGCCTTGCGAGCGGTACACCTTCTGCACTTCTTGCACCAGGTAGTTTTGCAGCGCAGTCTCGCCCTTCACGCGCAAGATGTCGTGCGGGTTCATCGACCCTTCGTTTAATTGATCGCCCGGCTCGACGTGTTGACCCTCGGACACGAGCAGATGCGAGCCAGGTGGGATCTCGTACTCGTGCTCCTCGCCGGTCGAGTCGACCACGTAGACGATGCGCTTGTTGCGCTCGTCGCCGAACTTTATCGCGCCGGCAATCTCCGCGATCGTCGCCTGTCCCTTCGGTTTGCGCGCCTCGAAGATTTCCTCGACGCGCGGCAGGCCGGTGATGATGTCTTCGGTCGCGACGCCGCCGGTGTGGAACGTTCGCAGCGTCAGCTGCGTACCCGGCTCGCCGATGGACTGCGCGGCGATGATCCCCACCGCCGTACCGATGTCCGCCTTCGTGCCGGCCGCCAAGTCGCGGCCGTAGCACAGCGAGCACACGCCGTACTTCGATTGGCACGTCAGCACCGACCGAATGCGCACCTCGCTCACGCCGGCGTCGAGCAGTGCCTTGGCCTTCTCCTCGTCGATCTCGTCGTTGCGCTTCACGATCGCCGTCGTGGGACGCTTCGGATCGAGCCGCACCTCTTCGGCCGATCGGCGGCCGATGATGCGATCGAGCAACGGCTCGATGATCTCCTTGCCGCTCTTGATGTCGCTCACCACGATCCCGCGCGACGTGCCGCAGTCTTCCTCGCGAATGATCACGTCTTGCGCCACGTCCACCAGGCGCCGGGTCAGATAGCCCGAGTCGGCCGTGCGCAGCGCGGTGTCGGCAAGACCCTTG
>JAFAXS010000090.1 GCA_019240755.1 Vulcanimicrobiota bacterium | reverse complement strand
TGATGTTCTACTGGGTACTTCGCTGACGTCTCTCTAATGGACAATGGGATGCGGGTCTTCTGTTCTTTGACGCTCCTCGTAATCGCCGGCGCGGGCTGTGCCGGGAGCCAATTCGCGCCGGCGCCTAGGCAGAACCCTGGCGCGAATTCAGAACTACGCCGGGGTTCGGCCACGCTGCGCCGCTGTTTGGGCGGCGACTACTATTGCGGAACGGTACGCGTGCCGCTGGATCCCGCGGGCCAAGTCCCCGGTAAGGTCGGCATCGCTTTTGCTTGGTTACCGCATTCCGACCGCGTCCGGCCATCCGAAGGAACGATTGTCGCGGTCGAAGGCGGCCCCGGATATCCGTCGATCGGCTCGCGCTCGTTGTATCGCGCGCTCTATGCGCCCTTGCTGCAGCGCCGCGATCTGCTGCTCGTGGATAATCGCGGCACCGGGCGATCCGAAGCGATCTACTGTGAATCCCTCCAGCGCGCTCCGATCATGCGGCTGCCGCAGGTCACGCGCTGCGGCGAACAGTTGGGGCGCCGGTCCGATCTCTATGGCACGGCGATCGCGGCCGACGACTTAGCGTCGGTGCTCAACGCGTTGGGCATTGGTAAGGTTGATATCTACGGCGATTCTTACGGCTCGTTCTTCGTTCAGGCGTTCGCGGGACGGCACCCGCGGCGCGTGCGAACGATCGTGCTCGACGGCGCATATCAAGTTATCGGCGGAAGCCCATGGTATCCCTCGACCGGCCCCACGATAGAAAACGCGTTCGATCTCGCCTGTGCGCGCTCGTCGGTCTGCGCGAGGATCCCCGGCTCGCCGCTCGACCGCGTCGAACATCTTTTGAGAGAACTGCGCAAAGCGCATGGACCCATCAGTCCGTCGGGTGTTGCATTCGTGATGGATGCGGCGGGGCTCGATCCGCTCGCGTACCGCGATCTCGATGCCGCAACTCGAGCGTATCTCGCGGAAGGCGACGCCGTTCCGCTCGAACGCCTGGTGGACGAAGTCTATGCACAGGAAGAAGGAGCCGGCGGTAGAGCGCGCTCGTACAGCCAAGGCCTTTTCGTCGCGGCGAGTTGTTCGGATAATCCCCAAGCCTACGATATGCGCTTGCCGGCGTCGCAGCGCGCTGCGCAGTGGCAGCGTGTGCTCGCACGCAAACGCGAAAACGATCCGCGCCTCTACGCGCCGTTCACGCTCGACGAGTTTCTCGGGATGCCGATCGACTACGCGTACGTGCCGCTCTGCACCACGTGGCCGGTGCCATCGCGCGCCCATCCGCCGGGACAACCGGTTCCACCGGACACGCATTTCCCGAGCGTGCCGGTATTGGTGCTCAACGGCGATCTCGATACGACCACGACCCCCGCAGAAGGGGCGCACGCCGCCGAGCTCTTCCCCCGCGCAACGCACGTTATTGTCGCCAACACGGGACACGTCACCGCACTGGGCGACTACTACGGCTGCGCCGCATCGATCGTTCGCCGCTTTACCGAAACCGGAAGAGTCGCGAGCGAGTGCGCGCCGCGCGTTCCCGCCGTGCACCTCGTCCCGTCGTTCTCAAAGACGCTGCCCGAAGTGACCGCCGCGACTCCGCTCCCGGATAACGATGCGCCGCCGCGCGAGCTGCGAGCCGCCGCGGCGGCCGTGCTCGGCGCCGCCGACGTGCTCGTGCGAGCGTATCAGTTCGGACTGAGTTCGGGATCCGGCGTGCGCGGCGGCTCGTACACGGCCGCACCAACGAGCTCTGCGGTCACCGCGACACTGAACGGCATCCGTTGGACGAACGATCTCGCCACCTCGGGTTCGGCGCATCTCGACGGTCGCAGCGCGACGGCTTCCGCACAGCTCACGCTTGCGGGCGCCTGCACCGGTGCAGTTCGCGCCTCTTGGGCGACGATCGGCAGTACCTCACGCGCCACACTCGATGGTACGATCGACGGGTATCGCCTCCGCGCGACGATGCCCGCGCCGTAGTTTGCTCTAGGGTCCCCTCACTAGGAACGTGTACGCGAAGTAGATCTGCCTCGGCGGAAGGCCATACGATTCCGTCGCACCCGCGCCGACGAAGGGCGCGTACTGCGCCGCCGTCGCGTAGTGGTTGAGCGCGAGTGGCAGGCCGTAGCCGATGAGGCCGTTCCACTGCACGTATTGATTCCAGAGATTGGTCACCGCCACGTTGAAGCGACCAGTTCCCCAGGGA